>NZ_JAHVJR010000003.1:0-182500 GCF_019801175.1 Vannielia litorea | reverse complement strand
TTCAGGGCCGGACCCCGCAAGGGCTTTTTTGGAGAAAGATGACATTTTTTTAGCGCCTTCGAGAAAAGCCATAAAAACAAGGGGTTTGCGCGCGAACTTTTTCTGCGCGGCGGCGCTTTCCGGGCTTGGCGGTCTGTCTTGCCGGTCAGAATCGAGGCGATTTGCGACTTATCCACAGACTCGGACGTAGGGTCAGCTTTGAATCAGCCCCCCAAGAAACCGGAATCGAGGGGGTGTTTCGGTGAATCGTGGGGGCTGGAGGCGGATGAATCGGCGAGTCAGGTCGAAATTTTCTGCATCGGGGGTGAAGATTCTTCGATTCACCCGCCGATTCACCTCTGCGAGTCGGGCGACTCGGAGTGATTCAGGCGACGAGCGCTCTTTTCCGGGGTTTCGGAATCACTCGGAGCGCCAAGATCGCCAGAATCGCGCCCATGTAGAGGAGCGGCTCTACCTGCCAGCCCTTCGCAAGCCACACCCAGTGCAGCCCGCCGAGCAGAACGGCCGGGTAGACGAGCTTATGCAGCTTCCGCCACCGCGCGCCGAGTTTGCGGACCGACGCATTATTGGAAGTGACCGCCAGCGGGATCAGCAGAACGAAACCGATGAAGCCGATGGTGATGTAGGGGCGTTTGACGATGTCGCCGAGGATCTGCCCCCAGAGCAGCGACATGTCGAGCACCAGCCAAGTGAGGAAGTGGAGCAGTACATAGAAGAAGGAGACCACCCCGATCGCCCGGCGGAACTTCAGCAGGTTCAGACCTGTCCACTTGCGCAGCGGCGTGACGGCCAGGCCGACGATGAGCAGTTGAAGTGCGAACTCGCCCAAGCTGTGTTCAAGCGCCTTGATCGGCTCCGGCCCGCTCGCGCCAGTCGCGCCCTGCCACAGCCAAAAGGCGGCCGGCAGCGGGGCCACTATATAGAGTGTCCATGCAGGCAGCTTCCGGAGCGAGGTATTCAGCGCGTCGATCATCGGTGGCTCAGTAGTTCTTCGTGAGATCCATACCGTCGTAGAGCGCGGCCACCTCTTCCTCGTATCCGTTGAACATGAGGGTCTCTTGCCGCTTGGCGAAGAGCCCGCCGCCGATCACCCGCTCCGAAGCCTGGCTCCAGCGCGGATGGCTCACTTGCGGGTTCACGTTGGAATAGAAGCCGTACTCCCGCGCATTCAGGTTATTCCAGGTCGTCGGCGGCTCATCGGCCACGAGGCTGATGCGCACGATGCTCTTGATCGACTTGAAGCCATACTTCCACGGCACCACCAACCGGATCGGCGCGCCGTTCTGGTTGGGCATGGGTTTCCCGTAGATGCCGGTCGCCATCATCGTCAGCGGGTGCATGGCCTCATCGATCCGCAGCCCCTCGACATAGGGGAACGGGATCACCTTGCGCCGCACGCCCGGCATGTTCTCGGGCTGAACCACGGTTTCAAAGGCTACGTAACGCGCGGCCTCCTGAACACCGGCTTTGGCCAGCAGGTCAGCCAGTTCGAAACCGTTCCATGGCACGATCATCGACCAGGCCTCGACACAGCGGAAGCGATAAATCCGCTCTTCCTCAGTCAGACCATCGATGAGATCGGCAAGCGTGTAGGTGCCGGGGCGGTCGACCATGCCGTCAATCTCGATCGACCAGTTGGAAGTATCGAGTGCGCCCGCATTGTCGGCTGGGTCGTTCTTGCCGGTGCCGAACTCGTAGTAGTTGTTGTAGCTGGTGATGTCGTCAAAGCTGTTCGGCTCAAGCGTGTCGCCCGCCGCTTCGGCCCGCCCCGCCAGCGCACCGGCCATGCCCGCCGCCGTCAGACCGGCGATGATCTGGCGCCGGTTCAGCCAGATTGCCTCGGGCGTCACATCGGCTTTGGTCAGTTTGTTCGTCCAGCGGTGGGCCATGTTCGTCTCCTTCTATCCCCACACAGTATATAGAGGCCGAAACCTGAAACATTTCTCACGAGCCGGTTTGCTTACAGGATCGTCAGAGGCTGAAACAAAACGCGCCGCTCATTCGGGCGGCGCGTTGAAGCTGGGCAGGATGCGGTTGAACGGGATCGAGGTGCCATCGGGCTGCACCAGCCGCACATGCCGCCGCCGCATCAACCGGGGCTCGGCCACACCGACCGAGTGAGCAATCGTCTCAACCTCCTTGATCACCGACTTGGCGTAGGCGGCCACCTTCCTGTCTTTGTCTTCCACCACCAGCCCTTTCTGGAAGCGCGGGTTGTGGGTGGTGATGCCGGTCGGGCAGGTGTTCTTGTTGCACTTCAGCGCCTGGATGCAGCCAAGCGAGAACATGAAGCCGCGCGCCGAGGTCACAAAGTCGGCGCCCAGCGCCAGCGCGAGGGCCACGTCGCCGGGGTTCACCATCTTGCCGGAGGCCACGAGGCGGATGCGTTCCTTCAGCCCGAACTCGTCGCGCAGGTTGTTGAAGAGCGGCAGCGCCTCGCGGATCGGCATGCCGACGAGGTCCATCAATGGCATGGGGGCCGCCCCCGTGCCCCCTTCCCCGCCGTCGATAGTAATGAAGTCCGGCGCGGAGGCCTCGCCGCGCTCTTCGATTAGTTTGAAGAGCGGTCGCCAGACCTCGATGTTGCCGATCACCGTCTTGAAGCCCACGGGCTTGCCGGTGACCTCGCGCACATGGGCAATATAGTCGAGAAGGTCGGCCCAGTCGTCGATCTCGGGGTGGCGGTTGGGCGAAATCGAAGCCTCGCCCACGCGGATGCCCCGGATCTCGGCAATCTCGGGCGTCACCTTGGCAGCGGGCAATATGCCCCCCTTCCCCGGCTTTGCCCCTTGCGCCAGCTTCACCTCAATCATCTTCACCTGCGGATGGTCGGCCAGTTCGCCGAGCTTTTCGTCCGAGAGGTTCCCGTCATGGTCGCGCACGCCGTATTTGGCGGTGCCGATCTGAAAGACGAGGTCGCACCCGCCTTCGAAGTGATAAGGGCTCACCCCGCCCTCGCCCGTATTCATCCAGATGTCGGCCAGCTTGGCCCCCCGACTGAGCGCCCGGACGGCGGGCTTGGAAAGGGCACCGTAAGACATGCCAGAGATGTTGAAGATCGACTTCGCCGTATGGGGCGTGCGGCAGTGCGGGCCGATCAGCATCGGCTCGGTCGAGGCGAACTGGTCATCGAGGGGCGGGAAGGCGGCGTTGACGAAGATCGGCGTGCCCACAACGCTGATGTTGCGAGTGGAGCCAAAGGCGACGGTGTTGGAATGGCCCGCAGCCGCGTGCTTCACCCAGTCCCGCTGCGCCCGGTTGAACGGCAGCTCCTCGCGGTCCATCGCAAAGAAGTACTGCCGGAAGAACTCGCCCAAGGTGGAAAAGAGGTGCCGGAAGCGGCCGATTACCGGATAGTTGCGGCGGATGGCGTCCTGCGTCTGGGTCTTGTCGATGACGAAGAGCACGACGGCCAGCAGCATCGCCAGCCCGATGAAGATCAGCAGCGCAAAGGCCAGAAACTCCAGCGCCCAGCCCGCCCAATCCATGAACCACATTCACCTGCCCTCCGTTGCTTGCCCGGAGGATGCGCAGCCGTGGCGCGGGTGACAAGTGCTGCGGTGTGGGATCACACCGGAATGCCCATCCGCTTGTAGAGAAATGACAGCAGCCACGCCGGCCCGATCAGCAGAAACTGCACATCCTTGAAGAACGAGGGCTTCTTGCCCTCTACCTTGTGGCCCCAAAACTGCCCGACCCATGCCAGCACAAACACCACCGCCCCGATCTGCCAGACCGGTATGCCGGCGACCGCGTCCAGCGTGACCGTCAGCCAGTAGCAAAGCCCCGCGTAAAGCGCGAAGCCTACCGCCAGCGTGGGCGAGAGAATGACATAGTATAATAGAGAGAGCGCCAAAACGACGGTGAGCCAGTTGAGCCAACCGATTTCGGCCATGAAGCCAGGCTGCGGGATGGAATAGACAAAGACCATCACTGTCCAGACGATCACCGGCACGCAGACCCAATGCACCGCCTTGTTCGTCGGGTCCTGATGGCTCTCGCCGTATTCGTCGAGCAAGGCGTGAATCCTGCGTGCCATCGGAGCCTCCCCTCTGCCGTGATTGGAGCGAGGCTAGCCTGCCCCGCCCCGGCGCGGCAAGATCAGAGCCGCAGTGAGGGCAAGCCGATGCCGGTGCTCTCGAAACCGCCGTCGACCGAAAGCAGCTGCCCGGTGATGTAGCTGGCTTTTTCGGAGAGCAGGAAGACGATGGCCTGCGCAATCTCCTCCTCCTTGCCATAGCGGTTGAGCGGGATTGCATCGTGGTAGGCGGCGCGAATGTCGGGGGTGTGGACGGCAAGGGCCAGCTTGGTGTCCACGGGGCCGGGGGCCACGCAGTTCACCCGCAAGCCATGCTCGCCCCACTCCGCCGCAAATTGCTTGGTCAGGTGGATCACCCCGGCCTTGGAGGTGCCATAGGCCACGCGCAGGGTGCTGGCGCGGTGGCCGGAGATGGAGGCGATGTTGACCACGGCGCCCTTGGTTTCGATGAGCGCCTCGCGTGCCGCTTGAGAGCAGAGGAACACGCCATCGAGGTTGGTCGCCATCACTTCACGCCATGTGGCGAAATCGGTCTCGGCTTCGGGGCCGAAGAGGGCAACGCCCGCGTTGTTTACAAGCCCGTCGATCCGGCCCAGTGCCGCCTTGGCCTCGGCCACCGCGCGGGTCACGTCCTCCGGCACCGACACATCGGCAAAGACCGCTACGCCGCCCGGAACTTCGGCCACTGCGGCCTCGAGCGCCTCGCGATCCCGGTCAACCAGCGCGACCTTCCAGCCATCCGCCGCAAGCAGCTTCGCCGTGGCCAGCCCGATCCCGCGTGCCGCGCCCGTGATGATTGCGCCCTTCATTCTCGCCCCTCCCATGCAAAAGGCCCCTCCCGACAGGAAGGGGCCCTCGCATCTCTAGGCGGGCGCGCGGCCCGGATCAACGGCGCTCAATGCACCACGGCATCATCCGGGCGCGGGCGGTTGGAGCCTGTCACCTTGTCACCGATGATCAGCCCTTCGGCCCCGGCGCTCACCGTAACGGTGTCGCCGTCGCCCACGTCGCCGGCGAGCAGCATCTCGGCCAACTCGTCCTGCAAGGCGCGCTGGATCACACGCTTCAGCGGGCGGGCGCCGAACACCGGGTCGTAGCCCTCGTCGGCCAGCCACTTCTGAGCGCCCTCGTCGAGCTCCAGCCCGATGTTTCGACGCGCCAGCCGCTTGCGCAGGAGGCCGAGCTGGATCTGCACAATCCCATCCATGTCGCCCCGGCTCAGCCGGTCGAAGATGATGGTCTCGTCCAGACGGTTCAGGAACTCGGGGCGGAAGTGCGCCCGCACCGCGTCCATCACATCGCGCTTGGCCTGACCGGCGTCGGCCCCATCCGGCAACTGGCTCAGAGCCTGTGCGCCGAGGTTGGACGTTAGAACGATCAGCGTCTGCTTGAAGTCCACCGTCCTGCCCTGCCCGTCGGTCAGCTGCCCGTCATCGAGCACCTGAAGCAGCACGTTGAACACGTCGGGGTGCGCCTTCTCGACCTCGTCGAAGAGCACGACCTGATAGGGACGCCGACGAACCGCCTCGGTCAGTACGCCGCCCTCGTCGTAGCCCACGTAACCCGGAGGGGCGCCGATGAGCCGGGCGACAGCGTGCTTCTCCATGAATTCGCTCATGTCGATCCGCACCATCGCGCTGTCGTCGTCGAAGAGGAACTCGGCGAGCGCCTTGGTCAGCTCGGTCTTGCCCACGCCGGTCGGCCCGAGGAAGAGGAAGCTGCCCAGCGGGCGTGCCTCGTCGTTCAACCCGGCCCGCGCACGGCGCACGGCATTGGACACCGCCCGCACTGCCTGGCGCTGGCCGATCACCCGCTTGCCGATCTCATCTTCCATACGCAGTAGCTTTTCACGCTCACCTTCCAGCATCCGGGCGGTCGGGATACCCGTCCACCGCTCGACCACCTCGGCGATCTGCTCGGGGCGCACGGCCTCCTCGACCATCACGTCGCTCTCGCTCGCTTCGGCCTCGGCCAACTGCTTCTCGAGCCCCGGGATCACGCCGTAAGAAAGCTCGCCCGCCTTGGCGAGGTTGCCCTCGCGCTTGGCCTGATCGAGCTGGGCGCGGGCATGGTCGAGCTGCTCCTTGATATCGCGGGCCGACTCGAGCTTGTCGCGCTCTGCCTGCCACTGGGCAGTCATCTCGGCGGAATTCTCCTGAAGCTCGCTCAGCTCCTTCTCCAGCTTTTCCAGCCGGTCCTTGGAGGCTTGGTCGTCCTCTTTCTTCAGCGCCTCGGCCTCGATCTGCATCTGCAGGATCTGCCGGTCGAGCGCGTCGAGCTCCTCGGGCTTGGAGTCCACCTCCATGCGCAGCCGCGACGCCGCCTCATCCACGAGGTCGATCGCCTTGTCGGGCAGGAAGCGGTCGGTGATGTAGCGATGGGAAAGAGTGGCCGCCGCCACCAGGGCGGAGTCGCTGATCCGCACACCATGGTGCAGCTCATACTTCTCCTTGATGCCGCGCAGGATCGACACGGTGTCCTCCACCGTCGGTTCCTCCACCATCACCGGCTGGAACCGGCGGGCGAGGGCGGCGTCCTTCTCCACGTGCTTGCGATACTCGTCGAGCGTGGTCGCACCGATACAGTGCAGTTCCCCCCGCGCCAGCGCGGGCTTCAGCAGATTGGAGGCATCCATCGCGCCATCCGCCTTGCCGGCCCCGACCAGCGTGTGCATCTCGTCGATGAACAGCACGATATCCCCGGCAGCCGCCTCGATCTCCTTGAGGATCGCCTTCAACCGCTCCTCGAACTCGCCGCGATATTTGGCCCCGGCAATCAGCGCGCCCATGTCGAGCGCCATCAGGGTCTTGCCCTTCAGGCTCTCCGGCACGTCACCGTTGACGATGCGGATAGCAATACCCTCGGCGATGGCAGTCTTGCCGACGCCGGGCTCGCCGATCAGCACCGGGTTGTTCTTGGTCCGGCGGGAGAGCACCTGCATCGCGCGACGGATCTCTTCGTCGCGCCCGATGATCGGGTCGATCTTGCCGTCGCGGGCGCGCTCCGTGAGGTCGAGCGCGTATTTCTTCAGCGCGTCATAGCCCTCTTCGGCGCTCGCCGTATCGGCGGTGCGGCCCTTGCGGATGTCGTTGATCGCGCCGTTCAGGTTCTGGGCAGACACCCCGCCCGCCTCCAGCGCCGTCTTCGCGCCCGAGCGCACCACGGCCAGCGCGGTCAGAATCCGCTCCACGGGCACAAAACTGTCGCCTGCCTTCTTGGCGATCTTGGCGGCCTCGTCGAGGACCTTGCCGGTCTGGCTATCAAGATAGACCTGCCCGGCGTCGCCCGAAACCTTGGGCTGCTTGGCCAGCGCCGCTTCAAGCGCTTCGACCACGCGTTCAGGCGAGCCTCCCGCACGTTTGATGAGGTTGGAAGCAAGGCCCTGCTCATCGTCCATCAGGGCTTTCAACAGATGCTCGGGCACCATCCTCTGATGATCTTCCCGCATCGCGATGGTCTGCGCCGCCTGAATGAAACCGCGAGACCGTTCCGTGAACTCGTTCATGTTCATCGGTCATTCTCCTTTGCTAAGCGCCCTGTCATGAGGTCTGCCCGCCCGGCGGCACAGACCCGTATCGGGCCTTCTCATCCTATTTGGGGACAGCTGCTGCGCGTCTCAAGGGGGCGCTGTTCCATCGAATCACTGTTTCGTGACGCCCTGTGGAAAACTCTCGGGAACAATCCCACATCTAGTTGCGTTGAAGGTGTGAACCACAGGATGAGGAGGCAGAGATGCCGTTCACCGGACCACAGATCGATCACGTCATCTACGACCCGGCGATGCGCCGGTTCGAAGCCGATGTCAGCTTCACCACCGGAACGCCGCTGCGCCGCAAGGTGCACGTGTCGATCCCAGGCCATGTGCAGTGGGGCCATCAGAAGATGGTGTCGGAACTGGTCGCCGCAGGCGAGAGGGCCTTGCAGGCACGATGACAATTGAGATGCGGGCCTGACGCGAGCTTTCTCCGGGTCCGCCATAGGGTGACGGGTTGCTGCCTGGCCCGTCCCTGACTAAGGCCCGCCTTCGCATGTCCCCATTTGGCGAAGGCGGGCCTTCTTTATTCAGCTGAGGTGATCCACCACCATGAGGTGCTGCGCCGTGGTGTGGACCCTGTCCAGCCAGCGCTCCACAAGGCGCGGGTCGGACGGGGCGGCAGAGACGCCCGGCGCGATCTCGCGGGCCAGAACGGCCTCAACGGCCAGCGCCACCGTGTCACTCACCAGACGCGCCATGGCCGATCCGCGTGCATCGCCCCAAGCGTCCATCGCATAGGTCTTGTGATAAACCGGCACGCCATCCTTCAGAGCCTCAAGCGCCACGCAGAGCACCACCCGGTCCGGTTCGCCCTCGTCATAGGCGTGTTTCTCCCAGAACTCGGCCGCCATTTCGGCAAGGCGCGCATCCAGCTCTGGCTTGCCTTCTAGCGCCTCGACCTCGGCGAAAACGTCTTTCCACGCGTCGGACCAGCCATTGAGCCGTAGGGTACCGCGCACGAAGTCTTTCACCTTCCAGCCCGGCTCGAAGCCGTATTCTGCCATGAACGGAAGGCTGTCACGGTTTGGATAGACCTCAAAACTCTCAGGCGTGGAAAGCGGTGCATCGTAGCGGCTGAGCGCATCCCAAGGACGAGAGACGCGCAGTTCGGAATGGCTGCGGATCGAGACGGAGGGCGATTTCAGGGCTTTCAACACCCCCAACGGCGACCAACTGAATTTGTAGCGGAAGGCGTTGGGCTCCTTGGGGATGCCGCCGCAGTAGCTGATGAAACTGAGCACATTGTCGGGGCTGAAGCCCTTGGACGCGCGGTAATCGGCCATCAGCCAGTGGGCCATCAGGTGGTCGATTCCCGGGTCGAGGCCGACCTCGTTGACGAAGCGCAGACCCTTCTCTTTCGCCGCCGCGTCCAGTTCCCGCATTTCGGGGCTGATGTAGGACGACGATACGAAATCGGCGCCCTTCTCGAGGCATAGTTCTGCCAGCGGCACGTGATGGTCGCCGGGCAGCATGGAAACGACCAGGTCACCCTTGGCGAGAACCTCGTCCAGCGCCTCCATGGAGAAGGCGCGGATATCTTCGGTCAGGTCTCCCACGGCTTCGAGGGCCTTGGCCTCCGTCCGGTTCCAGACCGTCACGTCATCGCGCTCGGCCAGCAGCCGCCGCAGGCCGGGGATGGCCGAGAGGCCAGTGCCGCACCAGTGAATCGTCATGCCGTATGCTCCTTAAATACTGTCGCTCCCCGGCCCCAGACGCCCTTGTCGATCTCATCGAGGCGCAGGAGATGCGGCAGCATCTGTGCCGCGAAGTCCTCGCTCGATTCCTTGGGCAGGAGGGAGGGCAGATTGTCGATCGCCATCACGTCGAGCACCGGGTCGTCGGCCACACGATGCACCGGCTCGTCCCATATGGTGGCTTCGTCATAGACCGGGATCGGGTTGAAATCGCTCGTCGGATCGCAGGCGATATCGCCAACCGCCGCCAGCGCCCGCTCGGCGCCGAGCGCCTCTTTCGGCACAAAAACAGGGGTTTGCGGGCCTGCGAGGACGCAGTTGAAGAAAAGCTCATGAGCGAGGATCTCAGGGAAGGGGCCGCCCGAGGCGGTTTCGGCCATGTCCCAGCGGGTCGGGTTAATGCCGACCTCTTCGCACATGTCGCCCGCGCCGGTGCCGACCCGGCCCAAGGCGCCGACGATCAGCGCGCGCGGGGTCGAGAGGCCTTGCAGATCATCGCGGATTTCCTCAACGAGGTCGCTCTGCTCTTCCCACTCGTGGACCTCAGGGCAGACATTGCCGTTCTGAGCCGCAGCCCAGGCCTTGAGCGTGACGGCGGCGCCGACGAAACCGGCCCAATAGCCGAAGGCGGCCACGCGGCGACCGCTCTCCTCGGTCAGATACTCCAGATCGTAGAGCGCCCCGCCCCCGGCCTTGAACCGGCGCAGAAGCTCCTGCCCGGCGCGCTGGCCCTTGTAGGCATGGCCGAACATGATGTGGCGGTGCGGCAGCGCGGTGCCATCTTCGGGCAGTTCCTTCAGGCCGTATATCAGGGCCTCGACCGGAGCCTCACGCCAGCTGCCGCGCGGGGCGATTTCGGCCCCGGCGGCGCGGTAGGGCTCGAGCGGCAGGATACGGTCGGGGCTTTCCTCGACAGTTACCCGAAACCCGCGCTCCAGCAGCGCCTCGACACCCTCGGGCACAAGGCCCACGCGCCGCTCGTTCTCGCGCTCTTCGGCACGGACCCAGAGATGAACCATGAGACTTCCCCGCTTCGTTCGGCCCGACTTAACAGCGTGGCGGTGCCGGGTGCAATCGAGTCGGCGGTTAGAACACCCCGCGGAGCATCGGCAGCACGCCTGCGGCCACGATGCCAATGAAAACGCCAAGCCCGAACCGCAGCGGCATCCGCCATGTGGCGGGAACGAACCCGGCGAGCAATCCGCAGACGATGGCGTAATAGGTCAATGAAACAACGTCCATCCGCTAACCCCCTCTCTTCTTCGGAACGGTGTTTCGCAGCTATTGAACACTCGTTCAAAAAATAATTTGACGCATGGCCCATGCCTTGCCCATAGTAACTGCCAATCAACGTCGGGCCAACGGCCTGGTGCCTGGGGAGAGGCACCTTCTGGGAGGAGACATTGACGGTGACGGCAACGCCTGAGGGCGATCTCAAGACCATTCCGGCGCTGCTTGCGCGGAACGTGCGCCAGTTCGGAGGCCGTCCGGCCTTTCGGGAAAAGGAATTCGGCATCTGGCAAAGCTGGACCTGGGCGGAGACCTCCGAGGAGATCGACGCGCTTGCGATGGGGCTCATCGCTCTGGGTCTCGAACCGGGGGACCATCTGGCGATCATCGGGCGCAACCGCCCTGCCCTTTACTGGTCTTTCGTGGCGGCGCAGAAATGCGGGGCCGTGCCGGTGGCGCTCTACCAGGACGCCAGCGCCGAGGAGATGGCCTATGTGCTGGAGCACTGCGGCGCGCGCTTTGTGATCTGCGGCGACCAGGAGCAGGTCGACAAGGTGATCGATGTGCAGGAGAAAGTCGCCGGGATCGACCAGATCATCTACGTCGACAAGCGCGGCCTGCGGAAATACGACCACACCCATATGAACGCCTATTCCGATGTGCAGGCGGAGGGGCGTGCGGGGCACCATCGGCTGGAGCCGGTGATGCGGGAGCGGGAGTCGGCGCGGGGCTACGACGACACCTGCGTGATGCTCTACACCTCCGGCACGACGGGCAAACCCAAGGGTGTTGTGCTCTCGAACCGCAACATCATCGAGACATCAAAGAACTCCGCCAGCTTCGACCATCTTACTGAAAAGGAAGAGGTTCTCGCCTATCTGCCGCTGGCATGGGTTGGGGATTTCATCTTTTCCGTGGGGCAGGCGATGTGGTGCGGGTTCTGCGTGAACTGCCCCGAGAGCCAGGACACGATGATGACCGATCTGCGCGAGATCGGGCCGACCTATTACTTTGCCCCGCCGCGGGTGTTCGAAACCCAGCTGACCAATGTGATGATCCGCATGGAGGATGCCGGACGGTTCAAGAAATGGCTGTTCGACCGCTACATGGCCCACGCCCGCAAGGTCGGGCCGGCCTTGCTGGACGGCAAGCCGGTGAGCGCGGGCGACAAGCTGAAATACCGGCTTGGGGAGATGTTCATCTACGGGCCGCTGAAGAACACCCTCGGGTTCAGCCGGGTGCGGGTAGGCTACACCGCGGGCGAGGCGATCGGGCCGGAAATCTTTGATTTCTATCGCTCTTTGGGGATCAACCTGAAGCAGCTCTACGGCCAGACCGAGGCCAGCGTGTTCATCACCCAGCAGCCGGACGACGGCGTGCGGGCTGATACGGTGGGCGTGGCCTCACCGGGGGTGGAACTGAAAATCGGGGATAATGGCGAGGTCTACTATCGGTCTCCCGGTGTGTTCGTCGAATACTACAAGAACGCCGAGAGCACGGCCTCGACCAAGGATGCCGAGGGCTGGGTGGCCACCGGCGATGCGGGCTTCATCGAAGAAGACACAGGGCACCTGCGCATCATCGACCGCGCCAAGGATGTGGGCAAATTGGCCGACGGCCGGATGTTTGCGCCCAAATACGTGGAGAACAAACTCAAGTTCTTTCCCAACATCCTCGAAGCCGTTGTGATCGGCGCAGGCCGCGACCGTTGCTGCGCCATGATCAACATCGACCTTGGCGCCGTGGGCAACTGGGCGGAGCGCAACAACATCGCCTATGCGAGCTATCAGGAACTAGCCGGGCATCCTCAGGTGCTCAATATGATCCAGAGCCATGTAGAAGAGGTTAACGCCTCGGTTGCCGAAGACGAGATGCTCGCCGGCTGCCAGATTCACCGCTTTCTGGTGCTGCACAAGGAGCTGGATGCCGACGATGGCGAGCTGACGCGGACCCAGAAGGTGCGGCGCGGGGTGATCGGCGAGAAGTATGCCGACCTCGTGGATGCGCTCTATGGCGGGGCCGAGAGCGTTTATACCGAGACCGAGGTGACCTACGAAGACGGTCGCAAGGGCGCGATCAAGGCCACGCTGCAGTTGCGGGATGCGAAGGTGGTACCCTTAGGCGAGACCGGGAGGGTCGCGGCGGAATGACCGATCACGAAAAGTCTCTGGTCTGGCAATTTGTCATAGCCTCCAATGTTGGGGCCGGAGCGTTCTTGTTCGGCCCTGAGCAAGCTCGCTACTCAATTGTTCCACTATGCTGCGCTTGGCTTGGAGCTATTTCATTCTGGGCCATGACAGCGGACACCTACGGTGAAGCAAAGAAGACCTCCGCGCTGACGGCGGGCGACTACTTGGCACCTTTCATTTCAGCATGGATATCATTTGTTTTCGGAGTTTTTGCTGCAGCGCCGGTTTTGATTTCTGCGGTTGTCTGGATGCTGTTGCAGTAGGGGGCGCGAGTACGATGGAAGGGCTTACTCACTATGCTTGACGGGCAGGACAGCTACACCACCGCAGACGGTCGCACGATTGGCGGGGTGATGATGGAGATGAGGAACATCACCCTGCGGTTTGGCGGGGTGGTGGCGATCAAGGATATCTCGTTCGATATCCGCGAGGGCGAGATCCGGGCGATCATCGGGCCGAACGGGGCCGGAAAATCCAGCATGCTCAACGTCATCAGCGGGTTCTACAACCCGCAGGAAGGCGAGGTGTGGTTTCATGGCGCGAAGCGGCCGCCGATGAAGCCCTACGAGGTGGCGCGGCAGGGAATTGCCCGGACATTTCAGAACATTGCGCTCTTCGAGGGCATGTCGGTGCTCGACAACATCATGACCGGGCGGCTTGGCTTCATGAAAGCCGGGCTGATGAGCCAGGCGCTGTGGTGGGGCAAGGCCCAGAAGGAAGAGACGGAGAACCGGGAAGCGGTTGAAAAGATTATCGACTTCCTCGAAATCCAGAACATCCGCAAGACCCCGGTGGGCCGCCTGCCCTATGGCCTGAAAAAGCGCGTCGAGCTGGGCCGCGCTCTGGCGGCCGAGCCCAAGCTGCTGCTGCTCGACGAGCCGATGGCGGGGATGAACGTGGAGGAGAAGGAGGACATGAGCCGCTTCATCCTCGACGTAAACGACGAATATGGCACGACAATTGCGCTTATCGAACACGATATGGGCGTTGTCATGGATCTCAGCGACCGGGTGGTCGTGATGGACTACGGCAAGAAGATCGGGGATGGCACGCCCGACGAAGTGCGTAACAATCAGGACGTCATCGACGCTTACCTGGGAGTTGCACATGATTAGAGAGATCGCCCGATTAACCGCCGCTCGTGTGCGCAAACGATATATGCACAGCCGATGCACAACTGATGCACATTCCATGCATACGCGCGCCATACTCACCGGATTTACACTTGCGTTAACCGCTCTGAACGCTGCTCCGGCGCGCGCCGTGGCGCCGGACGTGCTGGAGGCCTACCTCACCTATTGCACCCATGCCATCGCCACCGGCGACCCGACCGGCCCGAGCCTCCCCACCGGAGCGCAGGCAAACGAGACCGGGGCAATCCTCAGCGAGCCGAAGGTGCCGCACTTTCAGATGCGGCGGGACAGCCGGGAGGATTGGGTGTGCGAACTGGGCGACAAGCAGGCCAGCGTGCTGAGCCGCACCACCGAGGACTTTTTGCGCAGCGTGAATACCGTAGACAAGTATCGCTCGACCTTTGGCGATAACCTCTACATCGCCGCCACCATCTGCGTTGGCCCGAATGCAGTGGCGCTCATCCTGAACGGGCCGCTCAGTGACGAGCTGAGCATGGGTACGGCGGTGTTCTCAGGCGGCGATGTGAGCGGAGCGTGCGAGGGATGAAGGCTCTGGCGCTCCTCCTTGCGGTGATGACCGCGCCGGCGGGGGCCAACCCTGCCGCGATCGGGGAGGCGCTGGCGCTGTGCATCGAGGTGGTCAAGGCCGAGAACCCGGAGCCACTGGAACAGGCGGGGCTAGAGCTGCTGGAGCCGAACAAGCTGGCCGCGCCGCAGTGGTCGGTGAGCTACACCGCACCGGCAGGGATCGGGGAGATCCGCGCCGGGATGGATGAGTGGGGCGGCGAGACGCCGGAGGAGGCCTTCAACTGCTACCTCCACCTGCCCGCCGCCAACGGCTCGGAGGCGATGCGCTGGGAGAAGCTCGGGCTGGGGCCGGTGAATGCGCTGACATCGGAGGGCTTTGAGCTCTACGGCGGCAGCCCGGTGGCCCCGCGCCTGCGCAAATGCCCGCTGCTCGGCAAGGCGCTTTACGTCAGCTTCAGCCACAACGAACGGGTCGAAGCCGTGCGTCTCCACGTGAGCGACCGGGCTTCGGACCAGAACAGATGCTAGGAGAGACCGGAAATGCCTGACCAGCTCTTGTTTGCGATGGAAGTCACCCTGAACGGGCTGATGGCCGGGGTCATGTATGCGCTCGTCGCGCTGGGGTTCGTGCTGATCTTCAAGGCGAGCGGCATCTTCAACTATGCGCAGGGGGTCATGGCGCTGTTCGCGGCGATGACGCTGGTGGGCCTGCAGGACGGTCAGGTGCCGTTCAGCCACCTGATCAATGCGATCTTCGGCACCGATGTGCACCACTTCGGATGGCATCTGCCTGCCTTCGTCGCAATCATCGGGACGGTGCTGGTGATGGTGGCCTTCGCCTGGGCGGTGAACCAGCTGATCCTGAAGCACCTCGTGAACCAGGAGCCGATCATCCTGTTCATGGCGACCATCGGGCTGGCCTATTTTCTCGAAGGACTGGGCGACATGATGTGGGGCTCCGACATCAAGAAGCTCGACGTGGGGCTGCCGCAGGGGATCAACCTCGGGATCGACGAGACCACGTTCAACTGGTTCGGCTACGGGTTCTTCATCGACAACCTCGACATCGTGGCGACGGTGATCGCGGCGTTGCTTGTGACCGGGCTGGTGCTGTTTTCGCAATATACCAAGCAGGGCCGGGCGCTGCGGGCGGTGGCTGATGATCACCAGGCGGCGCTGAGCGTGGGCATCAGCCTGCGGTTCATCTGGGTGCTGGTCTGGGCCATCGCGGGTTTCGTGGCGCTGGTGGCGGGGATCATGTGGGGCACCAAGTCGGGCGTGCAGTTTTCGCTCTCGCTCATTGCGCTGAAGGCGCTGCCGGTGCTGATGCTGGGCGGCTTCACCTCGATCCCCGGCGCCATCGTGGGCGGGCTCATCATCGGGGTCGGTGAAAAGCTTTTCGAGTTCCTGATCGGGCCGCTGGTGGGCGGGGCGACGGAGAACTGGTTTGCCTATGTGCTCGCCCTCGTCTTCCTCGTCTTCCGGCCGCAGGGGCTGTTTGGCGAGAAGATCATCGAGAGGGTGTAGCCGGATGACCAAGCTGATCGCCGTGCTGAACGTGATCGCATGGGGCGGGTTCTGGGCCTTTGGCTACATCGCGCTGACGACCGAGCCTGCCGACACGCGGCAGATGATGATAGCGCTGGTGCTGGCGGTTGCCGGGGCGGGCGTGGGCTTGTGGGCCTATCTGCGACTGGTCCGGGCGAGCGAGCGCAGCGGGTATGCCAAGCCGCCGCGCCATGTGCTGCCGGAGCACGCACCGAACGGAGAGACCGGCGCGTGAGGGCGCGGGGCTATCCCTGTGTGGCGGCGACGAAGACGCCCAGCGCCACGGCGCCCAGCCCCAGCAGGATGATGGCGGCCTGCGTGGAGACGCCGAAGAAGACCGCGATGGCCACGATCAGCACCGCCGAGACGATGAGATACGGCATCAGCCCGCGGACGATGTCCGAACAGGTGCCGAGCAGGCAATCGATGCAACGGCCCAGCCTGCCCTCGCGCGGCGCGCGGCCCTGCTCTTCCGCCGGAAGCTCGTCCAATGGCTGGATCTGGGCCTGCGGCGGCAAGGTGACAAAGCGGTTCTTCGCGTCCGGCATTCGGGCTCTCTGGACAGGTTGCGGGGCGGCCGGGTGGCCGGGTGATGCAAGCAATTTGAACAAAGATTGCGGCAGCCGGTTGGCGGCATTGTCTCGAAAGCAAGAAAATGTCGGAGCGGGCGCAGCGCGCGGTGCGCGGACTCAGTTGCTGGCGACGGCCAGAACCGCGAGGCCGATGACCAGCGCGACCATCAGAATGGCAGCCGCCTTGAGCGAGATGCCGAAGACCGACGCCGCGCCGACTACGACAACCGCGCCGCCGAAGAGCCAGGGCAGCATGGCGGCGAAGCCATTCACCAGCCCGGTCGCCACGGCCTCGAAAAGCCCCCACAGCAAGCCCTCACGGCGCATCGCCCGGCGCTCGCGGCCCTCCAGCTCGGAGCGCAGGCGGAACGCGGCGGCGGCGGCCTCGATGGCGGCGTTGTCCTCGGCGGTGGGCTGCCGGGTGCTCGATGCGCTTTCGGTCATGGCGGGGCCTTTTGCGGTTGTTGCCGCAATGGAGACAAACAACTTGGGCGCCCGGATGGCGGGAATGTCCCGAAATGGAGGAAATGGCTGATGCTCTACCGCGAGGCAGGCGACTTCAAGACGAGTTATGCCGACGACAACCAGACCTTTCCGATCCGGTTCGACCGGTGGCGGTATTACGCGGTTCTGGTGATCGCCTTCGGGATCGTGCCGTTTATTATCAACGACTACTGGGTGAGCGCGGTTTTCCTGCCGTTCCTGATTTATGCCATCGCCGCCATCGGGCTGAACATCCTGACCGGATACTGCGGGCAGGTGAGCCTTGGCACCGGGGGCTTCATGGCGGTGGGGGCCTATGCCTGCTACAAGCTGATGACCGCCTTTCCGGACATCAACATCTTCTTCCACGTCATCCTAGCGGGCGGCGTGACGGCGGGTGTGGGCATTCTCTTCGGGCTGCCGAGCCTGCGGATCAAGGGGTTCTACCTTGCGGTGGCGACTCTGGCGGCGCAGTTCTTTCTGGTCTGGCTCTTCAACCGGGTGCCGTGGTTCTACAACTACTCCGCCTCGGGCCAGATCTCTGCGCCTGAGCGCACCGTTTTCGGGATCGAGGTGACGGGGGCCAATACGGAGGCTTGGGCGTCTTATCTCTTCTGCCTCGTCTTCGTGGTGATCCTCGCATGGCTCGCCCGCAACCTGACGCGGGGCACCGTGGGACGGAAGTGGATGGCGATCCGGGACATGGACATTGCCGCGGAGATCATCGGGGTGAACCCGCTGACCGCCAAGCTGAGTGCCTTTGCCGTCTCGTCCTTCTTTATCGGGATCGCGGGGGCGCTGTTCTTTGCCGTTTATCTCGGCGCGGTCGAGGTGGGCGAGGTCTTTGGCATCAACAAGAGCTTCCTCGTGCTCTTCATGGTGATCATCGGGGGCCTCGGCTCGATCTTCGGCTCGTTCGCGGGTGCGGCCTTTCTGGTGCTGCTGCCAGTGCTGTTGAAGAACATTCTGGTGGGCACGCTCGGCTGGCCGACCGATCTGGCGGCGCATCTGGAGTTCATGATCGTGGGCGCGCTCATCATCATCTTCCTGATCGCGGAGCCGCATGGGCTGGCGCAGCTGTGGCGAGTGGCGAAGGAGAAGCTGAGGCTCTGGCCCTTCCCGCACTAGGGTAGGGATTGGTGGGCTGCTCCCACCGCAAGGATACCCGCGGAAGCGGGGGACGGGTTGGCCCACCTACGGGCCGAGGAGGAGGAGACCGGGGCCGAACCCCGGCGCAACGCAACATCGGACCAACCAAGGGAGGAGAACCCCGATGAAGAAGACACTGGCAACACTGGCGCTTGGCGCGGTGATGGCCGCCGCTCCGGCGATGGCAGAGATCACCATGTCGGCGCTCAGCTATCGCACCGGCCCCTATGCGGCGAACGGCATCCCTTTCGCTGACGGCTATGCCGATTACTTCACCCTGCTCAACGAGCGGGATGGCGGCGTTGGCGGCGAGAAGATCAACCTTGTGGAATGCGAGACCGGCTACAACACCGAGAAGGGTGTGGAGTGCTACGAGTCGACCAAGGGCGAAGGCGTTCTGGTCTACCAGCCGCTCTCGACCGGCATCACCTATCAGCTGATCCCCAAGGCCACCGCCGACGGCATCCCGATTCACTCGATGGGCTATGGCCGGACCTCGGCCAAGAACGGCGCGGTCTTTCCGTGGGTGTTCAACTACCCGGCCAACTACTGGGACGGCGCCAGCCATGCGATCACCCATATCGCGGAGCAGGAAGGCGGCGACCTGACCGGCAAGAAGGTGGCGCTTGTCTATCACAACTCGGCCTACGGCAAGGAGCCGATCCGGACGCTGGAGAAGCTGGCGGAGAAGCACGGCTATGAGCTGAGCCTGCTGCCGGTGGATCACCCCGGTCAGGAACAGAAGAGCCAGTGGCTGCAGATCCGCCGCGACCGGCCTGACTACGTGATCATGTGGGGTTGGGGCGTGATGAACCAGGTTGCCATTCAGGAGGCGGTGAACATCCGCTTCCCGATGGACAAGTTCATCGGCATCTGGTGGTCCGGCTCGGAGAATGACGTGCTGCCCGCCGGTGACGGGGCCAACGGCTACAAGGCGCTGACCTTCCACAACCTCGGCAAGGATTACCCGGTCTATGCCGACCTTCAGACCCACGTGGTCGACAAGGGCATGGCCGCGGGCGCGGGAGACCAGCTTGGCACCGCGCTCTATAACCGGGGCATGTATGCCGCGATGCTGGCCGCCGAGGCGATCAAGACCGCGCAGGAGATGAGCGGCGAGACCGCCATCACCCCCGCGCAGATGCGTGACGGCATGGAGAACCTCGAGATTACCGAAGCCAAGATGGAGGCCCTCGGCCTGCCGGGCTTTGGCCCCGAGTTCAAGGTGAGCTGCGAGAACCACGGTGGGGACGGCTATGGTGCCGTGGCCCAGTGGGACGCCGCCGCCGGCACATGGAGCCTGATCACCGATTACTACCAGTCGGATCAGGAGGTCATCGGCCCGCTCGTCGAGGAAGACAGCGCCGCCTTTGCCGCCGAGGCCGGAATCGAAGCGGGCTGCATGTAAGCCCACCCGCCCCGGCCGCAGCGCAGGTTGCGGCCGGGGAATTTGAGTATTTTCGCCAAGATGAAGGGGCGTTTCGTGCCCCGGAGGAGAGCTGAGCGATGCTGGATGCCGCGAAACCCGAGAGCGAGACGCTGCTTGAGGTCAACAACATCGAGGTGATCTACAACCACGTGATCCTCGTGCTGAAAGGGGTCAGCCTGAAGGTGCCCAAGGGCGGGATCACCGCGCTGCTGGGTGGCAACGGGGCAGGCAAGACCACCACGCTGAAGGCGATCAGCGGGCTGCTGCGCTCGGAGCGGGGCGAGATCACCAAGGGGAGCATCACCTATCGCGGCGAGCGGCTGACCGGGCATGACCCGGCGGCGCAGGTGACCTCGGGGGTGATTCAGGTGATGGAGGGCCGGCACTGCTTTGAGCACCTCACCGTGGAGGAGAACCTGCTGACCGGCGCCTACACCCGGCGCGACGGGCGCGGCGCCACGGATGCCGACTTGCAGATGGTTTACGACTATTTCCCGCGCTTGAAGGAGCGGCGGAAGAGCCAGGCGGGCTATACCTCGGGCGGGGAGCAGCAGATGGTGGCGATCGGCCGCGCGCTGATGAGCCGACCCGAGACGATTTTGCTGGATGAGCCGAGCATGGGACTTGCGCCGCAGCTGGTGGAACAGATTTTTGGCATCGTGAAGCGGCTGAACGAGGAGCAGGGGGTGACCTTTTTGCTCGCGGAGCAGAACACCAACGTCGCCCTGCGGTTCGCCCACTATGGCTACATTCTGGAATCGGGGCGCATCGTGATGGATGGCCCCGCCGCGGAGCTGCGGGAGAACCCGGATGTGAAGGAGTTCTACCTCGGCATGAGCGAGGAAGGGCGCAAGTCTTTCCGCGATGTGCGGAGCTATCGGCGGCGCAAGAGGTGGCTGGCGTAGCGGTTGGCGGGAGCAGTCCCGCCCTAGGCTTCGGCTTCGGCCCGCATCTCGGCGATCCGCTCAAGGGCCTCTTCCCGCGTGTTGCGGATGTTGGGCTCGAAATCCTGGCTCTCGGAGCGCAGGCGGATGTCGGCCTCAGTCTCGCTGCCGGGCGCGTAGCGGACGGAGCCGAGCGAGGCCGCGAGGTTGAGCCGCTTGCCGCGCGAGGCGTAGCGGACCCATGCGGCGGGCTCGATGCGGCAGTTCTCGTAATTCACGAGGAAGAACCACTTGCGGTCGGTCTCGCGGATTCGGTCTTCGATGTGGTCGTAAACATCATCGACATCGCGGGCGTTTGCGAAAGTGAAATCGGAGAAATCGACCTCCATCACCACGGCCTCGGGGCGGAAGGAGATGCGGCGGCGGATCTCCTCGGGGGTGTGGCTGGGCTGGTGGACGATCTTGCGCTGGCGGGTGCTCTGGAAAGTCTTGAGCCGCGCGAGGGCGCTCTCACGGTCGGGCAGGAGGTTGGCGTCGAAGTTCTCGGTGCCGGCGGAGCGCTCGATCTGGGCGCGGGTCACCTCGCTCACGTCGAAGCGGACGGTCCCCATGGAGTAGGCGAGGTTCAGCGCCCTGCCCCGGCGGGCGAAGGCGATCCAGGCTTCGGGGTCGATCCGGTTGTCGGAGTAGTTGACGAGAAAGAACCACTTGTCTTCACCGGTCTCGGCAATCCGCTCCTCGATCCGGTCGTAGAAGCGATTGACCGCGCGGGAGCCGGTGAAATGCAGGCCGGAGAAGTCGGCCTCCATGATGGCCTCGTCCTCCAAGAAGGCGATGCGGGCATCGAGAAAGTCATCGGACAGACGGGTGGAGGTTGCGGCAAGCTGGGGCATAGGCCGGGGCCTTTCTTCAAACAAGTTCACTCGCGCGCATTGGCACTATGCCATGGGCGTCGCGGGGAGAAAGCGGCTATCTTGCCGCTGGGGCAACCGAGGCGGCAAACCGCCCATCCAAGCGCAACCTGAGGAGGACGGAATGGTGAAGAGCGGGCCGGAATGGCGGAGCGCGGAAGCGCGGGCGGCGGACATGGCCACGGCGCTGCCAAAGCAGGTGGCGCGGGCGCAGGGCCTGCCGGGCTATGGCGCGCTGGCGGGCGTGGAGGCGGGCGCGGTGACCTCGGCGGAGGCGCTGGCCGCCCTGCCGGTGCTGCGCAAGGGCGCGCTGATGGAGGCGCAGGCGGCGCGGCGGCCCTTGGGCGGGCTGACAACGGTGGAGGCCAGCGGATTCACTCACCTCTTCCAGTCACCAGGCCCGATCTATGAGCCGGGGATGGCCGATGCGGAAGACTGGTGGCGGTTTGGCCCCTTTCTCCGGGCGCTCGGCATCGGCGCGGGCGACGTGGTGCAGAACTGCTTTGCCTACCACCTGACCCCAGCGGGGATGATGTTTGACAATGGCGCCCGCGCGGTGGGCGCAGCGGTGATCCCGGCGGGCACGGGGCAGACGGAGCTTCAGGTGCGGGCCGCCGCGGACCTTGGCGCCACGGCCTATGCGGGCACGCCGGATTACCTGAAGGTGATCCTCGAGAAGGCCGACGAGATGGGGGTTTCGCTGGGGATCACGCGTGCGGCGGTTTCGGGCGGCGCGCTGTTTCCGTCACTCAGGGAGTGGTACGCGGAGCGCGGGATCACCTGCCTGCAATGCTACGCCACCGCCGATCTGGGCAATATCGCCTATGAAAGCAGCCCGGAGAGCGGGCTGATCGTGGCCGAGGGGGTGGTGGTGGAGATCGTCACCCCCGGCACGGGCGACCCGGTGCCTGAAGGCGAGGTGGGCGAGGTTGTGGTGACCACGTTGAACCCCGATTACCCGCTGATCCGTTTTGCCACCGGCGACTTGAGCGCGGTGCTGCCGGGCGAGAGCGATTGCGGACGCACGAATGGCCGGATCAAGGGCTGGATGGGCCGGGCCGACCAGACCGCCAAGATCAAGGGCATGTTCGTGCGGCCCGAGCAGGTGGCGGAGCTGGTTTCCCGCGTGGGCGCGGAGAAGGTGCGGGTGACAGTGACGCGGGAGGACGAGCGCGACGTGATGGCGGTGGCCTTCGAATCGGAGGGTGGCAGCGAGGACACGCTGGCCAGCGCGGTGCGCGAGATCCTGAAACTTTCTGGTGAGGTCAGCATTCATCCCTTGGGAAGCCTGCCGAAAGACGGCAAGGTTATAGACGACCAGAGAAGCTACGATTAGGGCCGACCCAACGGCCCGGGAGGTGGGCATGAGATCGGTAATCCTTCTGACGTTGGCGATGATCGCCGGTCCAGCCACGGCCGACCGGGCCTTGATTTTGGGGCAGCCCGAGGGCGGGCGCGGGATTTTCGGCGCGAGCGCGCCGGATCTGGCTGCTGCCTACGAGGGCGCCGGCTTTACGGTGATCGGCGGCAGCCCGGCCACGGCGGCGCTGATGCGCGAGGGGTTGGCGCGGTTTCTTGAAGGTGTGGAGGGCGAGCGGCGGCTGGTGATCCACCTGTCGGGCAGCTTTGTGCGCTCTGGCTCCGACACATGGCTCTTGGCCGATGATGCGAAGGCCCCGAACCTTGCCACGGTGGCGGGGCAAGGGCTGGCGCTTTCGACCGTGCTGGAGATCGCGGCGGAGGTGCCCGGGCAGTCGGTTGTGCTGATCGGCAGCGGCGCGGCGCCCGAGGACTTGGGCGCGGGGCTTTCGGCCGGGCTCGGGGTGCTGGACATTCCGCAGGGTGTCACTGTGATCCGAGGCCGCTCGGCGCAGGTGGGAGCCTTTGCCGTGGGGCCGCTGATGCAGGAGGGCCGGAGCCTTGCCGCGCTGGCCGCAGCGGAGGATGTGACCGGCGAGGGCTTTATTTCGGCGGCGACGATCTGGCGGCCCGAGGGGGAGACCCCGGAGCAGCCCGCAGACGATGCGCCGGTGGCCGATGCCGCCGAGGTGGAGCGCGCGGTGTGGGAGAGCGCAGTGGATGCAGACAGCAAGGAGGCCTATCTGGGCTACCTCGCCCGCTATCCGCTGGGCCAGTTTGCCGATGAGGCTCGCAAGGCGATTGCCGAGATCGAGGCTGAGCCCTATCGCGCCGAGCGCAAGGCGGAGGAGGCGCTGGACCTCAGCCGCGACGAACGCCGCCAGATCCAGCGCAACCTGACGGTGCTCGATTATCGCCCGCGCGGGATCGACGGGATCTTTGGCCCTGGCACGCGCGGCGCGATCAAGGCGTTTCAGGAGAAGAACGGCTTTCCGCCCTCGACCTACCTGACCCGCCAGCAGATTGCCCGGCTGGGGGAACAGGCAGAGCGGCGCAGCGCCGAGCTGGAGGCCGAGGCGGAGCGGCGGCGGCTGGAGGCCGAGCGCGCCGACCGGGCCTATTGGGAGGTGACGGGGGCTGCGGGCGACGAGGCGGGCCTGCGGGTTTACCTGAAGAAGTACCCGGACGGGATTTACAGCGAGATCGCGCAAGAGCAGCTCTCGATCATCGAGGAAGACAAGCGCCGCGAGGCCGCCGCGCAGGACCGCGCCGCGTGGGATGTGGCGGTGAATGCCAACACGGTGGCCAGCTATCGCAATTACCTGGTCGCCTATCCCAAGGGCGCCTTTGCCGAGGAAGCGCGGGCGCAGATTGCCAAGCTGACCGAAGAGGCCAGCCCGGACCGGCAGGAGGCCCGCGCCCGCGAGGAGGCGCTGAGACTGCCGCAGTTTACCAAGGTGCTCGTGGAGCGGCGGCTGGCCCAGCTCGGGCTGGAGCCGGGGCCGACCGATGGCGAGTTCGACCAGCAGACCCGCCGCGCGATCCGCCGGTTCCAGCGGGACCGGGAGCTTGAGGTGACAGGCTTTCTGGACGAGGCGACGGTGAGCCGGATGCTCGCCGACGCGGGCATCAGGATCATCCGCGAATAACAGCGACACAGAGGGAGGACGGACATGGAGAAGGTCAGCGGTATCGGCGGGTTCTTCTTCAGGTCCGAGGCCCCGAAGGCGCTGGCAGCGTGGTACGAGGCCCATCTGGGCATCGCCCCGGTGCCCGGCGACTATGACACGCCGCCATGGGAGCAGGAGGCGGGCGCCACGGTGTTTGCCCCGTTCGAGAAGGTCACGGAGTATTTTGGTAACGCGGAAAAAGCGTTCATGCTGAACTTCCGGGTGGGCAACCTCGACGCGATGATCGCGCAGTTGGAGGCCGCCGGGATCGAGGTGCGGCGTGACCCGGAGAGCTACCCGAACGGGCGGTTTGCGTGGCTGAACGACCCCGAAGGCAACCCGATCGAACTGTGGGAGCCGGCGTGAGCGGGCGGGAGGCGCAGGAAACGGGTCGGTAAGGCGCAGGCTTCGGGTCGGCGCGGCACGGGCGGTGCGGGAAGGTCCGGTCATCCAGAACAGGAGACCGGATCATGCGATTTGCAGGAAAGACGATACTGATCACAGGGGCCAGCTCGGGCATCGGGGCGGCGACGGCGCGGCTGGCGGCAGCGGAGGGCGCGGCGGTGGTGCTGGGCGCACGGCGTGCCGAGCGGTTGGAGGCGCTGACAGGGGAGATCGAGGCCGAGGGCGGCCGCGCGGCCTGGGCTGCGGGGGATGTGACCGACCCGGGATTTGCAGGGGAATTGGTGACGCTGGCGGAAGAGCGGTTTGGCGCGCTGCATGGGGCTTTCAACAACGCGGGCATGGTGGGCGAGATGGGGCCGGTGGAGGAGATGGCAGAGGCCAATTGGCGCGCTGTTGTGGCCACGAACCTCGATGCTGCCTTTCATGGCGCGAAGGCGCAGATCCCGGCGCTGCGGCGGGCGGGCGGCGGGGCGCTGCTATTTACGGCGAGCTTTGTTGGCACCTCATCGGGCCTGCCAGGCATGGCGGCCTATGGCGCGGCCAAGGCAGGGGTGATCGGGTTGGCCAAGGGATTGGCGGCGGAGCACGGCGCGCAGGGGATCAGAGCGAACGCGCTGCTACCGGGCGGGACGCTCACTGAAATGGCGGGTGACGACCCGGCGTTCATCGACTTCGCCAAGGGGCTGCATGCGATGAAGCGGCTGGCCGAGCCGGAAGAGATTGCCCGCGCGGCGCTGTTCCTGCTCTCGGAGGAGGCCAGCTTTGTGACCGGGGCGGCGCTGTTTGCGGATGGGGGCAACGCGGTGAGCAAGGTTTGAGTGGCTGCCGTGCGCTGGCATGCCAAACAAAAAGGCCGCCCGAGTTGGGCGGCCCTTCCGTTTTAACGCGCTGAAACGCTTAGCCCTGACGGGCCTTGAAGCGGCGCTGGGTCTTGTTGATCACGTAGACGCGGCCTTTACGGCGCACGATACGGCAATCCCGGTGCCGGTTTTTCAGCGAGCGGAGCGAGTTGCGAACTTTCATCGTCTCTTTCCTCTCTTGCGGCCCCTAACGCGGCAGTTGGGTGCCAGGTTCAACAATGACCCCGGAAGGGTCGGCTCATATGGTGGGCGATACTGGGATCGAACCAGTGACCCCTTCGATGTCAACGAAGTGCTCTACCGCTGAGCTAATCGCCCGTCCCTCCTCGAATCGCCCCGTTCTCAAAGCAAAAGACGCGGGGCGGTCCGCGTCGGTGCGGTGCGTATAAAGTGAAGCTGCGCGCGGTTCAAGGGCTTTTGGCATGCCGCGATTTGCCGCTATAGTTTGGACCATGAGCACGACGGCGGAAAAGGCATATCGGATCGAGCGGCCGGTGGTGCGGACCACGGGCGCCGTCTTTGCATCGCCGCACTCGGGCGCGGCTTACCCATGGGCCTTTCTGCGGGCCTCTGTCCTCGACGAGCGCAGCATCCGCAGCTCCGAAGATGCCTTTGTAGACCAGCTTTTCAGCGCTGCGCCGGAGCATGGTGCGCCGCTGATCGCGGCATTGGCGCCGCGTGCATACATTGACCTCAACCGCTCGGCGGACGAGCTGGACCCCGCGCTCATTCGTGGCGTGGCCACGGTGACCCACAATCCGCGGGTCAGCTCTGGGCTGGGGGTGATTCCGCGCGTGGTGGCCGGCGGGCGGGCGATTTACCGAGGCAAGATCACGCTGGAGGAGGCGCAGGGCCGGATTGCCGAGGTCTGGCGGCCCTATCACCGCGCCTTGCAGCGCGAGATCGACGAGGCCCGCGCGGAGTTTGGCCAAGCGGTGCTGATCGACTGCCACTCGATGCCGCATGAGGCGATTGACGCCGCGGGGAGCCGCAAGGGCAACCGGCGCCTGCCCGAGATCGTGCTGGGCGACCGCTTTGGCGCCGCCTGCAGCGCCGAGATCATGGACCTTGTGGAATCGGCCTTTGCCCGGGCGGACTTCAGGGTGGCGCGGAATGCGCCCTTTGCCGGGGCCTATGTGGCGCAGAGCTATGGCCGCCCGGCCCGCGGCCAGCACGCGGTGCAGGTCGAGATCGACCGCTCGCTCTACATGGACGAGGCGCGGATCGAGCCTGCGCCGCAGTTCGACGAGGTCCGCGCCCGGCTTTCCGCCGTGGTGGCCGAGATCGCCGAGATCGGGCGGGGCAACACGGCGATGCCGCTGGCGGCCGAGTAACCCACCGGGACGTGACGTAAGGTTTGACCGCCTCGCCCACGGGCGCATCCTCCTTTGCAGTCAGGCAGAGGAGGAGCCGATGCTTCCACGTGAACAGGCGCAGGCGATTCTCGATGCGCAGCCATTCTCCAAGATGGTCGGGGCCGAGTTGGTGGAGTTCGGTGAAGGGCGCTGCGAGTTTTCGACCCCGATGCGGAATGAGCTGACCCAGCACATGGGGATCGCGCACGGCGGGGTGATCGCCACGCTGGCCGACATGGCGCTGACCTTCGTGGGCGGGTCGGTGCTGGGGCCGGTGATCACCTCGGAGATCAAGATCAACTACATCCGGCCCGGCGTGGGCGAGCGGCTGGTGGCCCGTGCCGAGGTGGTGGGCCACGGGCGGCGGCAGGCGGTGACGCGCTGCGATATCTTCACGGTGGTGGACGGAGAGGAAAAGCTGTGCGCGGCGGCGCAGGGGACAATCGTGAAGCTGGAGAGCTAGGCGCTCAGAAGCCGCAGAAATCGGACCCGAAGTAGCGGTAGCGGAACGGGTTGCGCGACAGCACTTCGATGTCCTCCCGCTCCGACACAGCGATGACGGCGTTATTGGCGCCCATTAGCCCATACCCGGCCTCCTGGTAGACCTTCAGCAACTGGTCCTCGGTCATCACGCAGGCGTTGGTCTCGAAGATGTAGCGCACGAAGTCGTCGGGATCGCCCGGCGTGGGCGGAGGCCTGTCTTGCGCCGCGGCGGGAAGGGCGAGGAGGCAGAGGGCGATTGAAATGCGCATGAGGGGATGGTGCGGGTTCATTGGGGGTGAGTCCAGCCCCCGTGGCGCGCTCGGCGGTCCTTCAAGGGGTCCTAGCGGAGCGCCCTGCCCTTCAGGATCGCGTCTTTGCCGAAGCGTGCGCGGATCGCGTCGGTTGCGCGTTCGGCCTTGGCGCGGGTCCCGGCACCGGGATCGAGCAGGTCGCCTGAGAGGTCGGCGGCAGCCTCGGGTGCGAGGTCGGACAGGCCCACGCCGATCAGACGGAAGGGGCCATCATTCCCGGCATGGTCGAAGAGTTCGCGGGCGGTGCGGTAGATCTTGTCGGCGATCTGGGTCGGCTCGCGCAGGGTGGTGCGGCGGGTGAGCAGCTTGAACTTGGCGGTCTTTAGCTTGAGCGTCACGGTGCGGCCAGACAGCTCCTTCGCCTTGGCGCGGGCAGAGACCTTCTCGGAGAGGCGCCAGATGTGGCCGTCGAGAATGTCGGCGCTCGCGGTATCTTCGAAAAAGGTGGTTTCGTTGCTAATGGATTTCAGGCCGGAGTCGCGGCTGACGCGGCGCTTGTCTTGCCCGCGGGCGAGGTGCCAGAGGCGTGCGCCGGAGGAGCCGAAACGGGCGGCGAGGTCTTTCTGGTCCCAGCGGCGGAGGTCGGCGAAGGTGCGGATGCCCGCGCCCTCGAGCGAGGATTGGAAGGCCTGCCCGACGCCCCAGATCATCCGCACCGGCTTGTCGCGCAGGAACGCCTCTGTTTCCGCCTCGCCGATCACCGAAAAGCCCTGCGGCTTGTCGAGGTCGGAGGCGATCTTGGCGAGGAACTTGTTGTGGCTGAGGCCGATGGAGCCGGTGACGCCCAGCTCGGCCTTCATCCGTTTCACCAGCTGGGCCAGCATGATGGCAGGCGGGTGACCGTGGAGGCGGGCGGTGCCGGTGAGGTCCATGAAGGCCTCGTCGAGCGAGAGGGGCTCGATGGAGGGGGTCAGCTCCTCCATCATCGCGCGGATCTGGCGGGAGACCTCGACGTAGACCTCCATCCGGGGCCGCACCACCACCGCCTCGGGGCAGAGCTTGAGGGCCTGAAACATCGGCATCGCCGAGCGCACGCCCTTGATCCGGGCGATGTAGCAGGCGGTGGAGACCACGCCGCGCTTGCCGCCGCCGATGATCACCGGCTTGGCGGCCAGCTCCGGATTGTCGCGCTTTTCGACCGAGGCATAGAAGGCGTCGCAATCCATATGGGCGATGGAGAGCGAGAACAGCTCGGGGTGGGCCGAAACGCGGGGCGAGCGGCAGGCGGGGCAGCGGGGGCCGGTCTCGAACGGGATGAGGCAATCGCGGCAGAGGGCGGGCATGTGGCACCTTTCGGCGCATAATCTAGCGCGGCTGGCCGCCCCGCCCAAGAGGCCGCGATCAGCCTGCTGCCATGCGGTCGCGCAGCTTGGCAAAGGCCGCCTCCTGCCCGGGCAGGAAC
The DNA here is from genome assembly GCF_019801175.1 of Vannielia litorea. Lineage (NCBI taxonomy): Bacteria > Pseudomonadati > Pseudomonadota > Alphaproteobacteria > Rhodobacterales > Paracoccaceae > Vannielia > Vannielia litorea. The sequence goes on along the minus strand of NZ_JAHVJR010000003.1, from coordinate 153,331 downwards.
GCGCGGTTCTCGTCGCGGCCAAGGTAGACCTTGAACATGCAGTTGCCGTCGAAACTGTAGAACTGCACCGAGTGGCCGAGCCGTCCCATCATCTCGCGGGAGACGAAGGCGATGGTTTCGCAGGCGTCGATCTTGAGGTGGCCGTGCAGGGGTTTGCCGGAGAGGTTGTAATAGCCGCGCCCCTCGGAGCCATCGGGGATAGGCGCTTTGACCTCGAGCACCACGTCGCCGGTGTTGACGATGAAGGTGACCTCGCCCCAGCTGCGCATCTCCTGCATGACCTCGATGAAATGGGTGCCCGCGATGCAGGTTGCCTCGCCGCCCGGCAGGTTGTGCAGCACCTCGGCCACGGAGGTGCCGGCCATGCGGGCGATGTCTTCAAGCGGGGCCATCGGCTTTTCGGCGAAGGCGGCGGCGAGGGTGGTGTGCGGCATGGGTCAGCTCCGTGAAAGACGACGGGGATGGAGCTGGCGGGAGGCGGGCGACCGTCGGGTTGAAGTGGCGCAAGAAGGGGCCGCGCGGCCTTGATTGTCAATGCATCGCGGGCCGTGTCCGGCTGGCCACGCTTGCGCCGTGACGGGGTCGGGTGATTCGGAAAAGCCTTCAAAACGGCGTGATCACTCCCCATATGTCATGTGGCAGGGGCAGTTAGTTACAGGATTTAGTCATGAACCTGATGGATTTTCTACCGGGCATCGGCGGCGGCACCATTGTGGTCGGCCTGCTGGCGCTGTTTGTCATCATTTCGATCTTTCTCGGCGTGCGGATTGTTCCGCAGTCGGAGAAGTACGTGGTTGAGCGGTTCGGGCGGCTGAAAAGCGTGCTGGGGCCGGGGATCAACCTGATCGTGCCGTTCATCGACCGGGTGCGGCACAAGGTGAGCATTCTGGAGCGGCAGCTGCCGAACTCCAGCCAGGATGCGATTACCGCGGACAACGTGCTGGTGCAGGTGGAAACCAGCGTGTTCTACCGCATCCTCCAGCCGGAAAAGACGGTGTACCGGATCCGCGACGTGGATGGCGCGATTGCGACCACGGTGGCGGGTATTGTGCGCTCGGAAATCGGCAAGATGGAGCTGGACGAGGTGCAATCGAACCGCTCGGCGCTGATCTCCTCGATCAAGCAGCTGGTCGAGAGCGCGGTGGATGACTGGGGCATTGAAGTGACTCGGGCCGAGATCCTCGACGTGAACCTCGACGAGGCGACCCGCGCAGCGATGCTTCAGCAGCTGAACGCAGAGCGGGCGCGCCGGGCACAGGTGACCGAGGCCGAGGGCAAACGCCGCGCGGTCGAGCTGCAATCGGACGCCGAGCTTTATGCCGCCGAGCAAAAGGCCAAGGCCCGCCGGGTACAGGCCGACGCCGAAGCCTATGCAACGGGTGTTGTGGCGGCGGCGATTCAGGACAACGGTATCGAGGCTGCCCAGTACCAGATTGCGCTGAAGCAGGTGGAGAGCCTGACCGCGCTGGGTGAGGGCAATGGCAAGCAGACGATCATCGTGCCAGCTGACGCGATGGAAGCCTTCGGCAACGCCTTCAAGATGCTTGGAGGTATCGCGAAATGACCGAGCTTTTCACCACATGGTGGGCGTGGCTTGCGCTGGCTGTCGTGCTGGCGATCCTCGAGCTCTTCGCGCCCGGCTTCATCTTCGTCGGTTTTGCCATCGGCGCGGCGATCACCGGGGTTCTGCTCGCCGTTGGGATCACCTTTGGCGGCAACCTGGCCTGGCTGGCGCTGTTCTTTGCGGTCGTCTCGGTGGTGGCCTGGGTGATCTGCTACAAGACCTTCGGCGGCAAGGGCCGGCAGGTGCAGACCTTTGACGAGGACATCAACGAGGGCTGACTGGCCTGTCCGCGAATTTGCAGGGGCCGCCTTCGGGCGGCCCTTTTGCGTTTGTCAGGCCTCTTCGCGGGCGTCAAACGCGCGACGGTTGGTGTTGATCGCGGGCTGATGCTCTACCGCCCAGTCGCGCAGGGCGACGAGGGCCGATTGCAGCGAGAGGCCCAGCGGGGTGAGTGCATATTCCACCGAGGGCGGCGATGTGGGCAGGACCTCGCGGCTCACCAACCCGTCACGCTCGAGGTTGCGCAGGGTGACGGTGAGCATCCGGCGGGAAATACCATCGACCACCCTCGCCAGCGCGTTGAAGCGGCAGGGGCCGTTCATCAGCTCGAGCATCACCAGCAGCGACCATGCATCGCCGATGCGGTCGAGCACATCGCGCATGGGGCATGCGTAGGAGATGCGGCGGCGAGCCTGCATGTTCATCGGGGTGGCTCCTTTCGGGGGTAACACCGGGGTAACCATGTGACGGGAGAATGCCTCTCCCGCCCTCTGGTTCTGCTGCGTAATTAGGTTCTCAATAGTAACCTACTACGGAGTGAGACAGATGAACATTCTTTTGATCGGCGCAAGCGGCATGATCGGGAGCCGGATCTTGGCCGAGGCAGCCGAGCGCGGCCACAGCGTACGGGCGGCGAGCCGGAGCCCCGGGAAGATCGCCCTGCCGGAGGGCGCGGAAGCCGTGGCGCTGGACGTGACCGATGGCGCGGCGGTGGCGGAGGCGGCTGAGGGGGTGGATGTGATCGTGACCACCGTCAGCCCGCGCAGCACCGGCGATGCGGTGAGCGAGATGGCGGCGATTGGCGCGGGCGCGGTTGCGGGGGCGAAAGCGGCGGGCGTGCCGCTGATGGTCGTTGGAGGGGCAGGCACGCTGAACCTGCCGGACGGCTCGCCCCTGCTACCCAACCTGCCGCCCGAGATCCTGCCAGAGGCAACCGGCATGAAAGCCTTCAAGGAGACCCTGCCGGACAGCGGCGTAGCGTGGACCTTCTTTGCCCCGGCGGCCCTGATCGCGCCGGGTGAGCGAACCGGCACATTCCGCCTTGGTAGCGATGTGCTGCTCTCGGACGAGGCAGGAGAGAGCCGGATCAGCGCCGAGGATTACGCGGTGGCGCTGGTCGACGAGCTCGAAGCGCCGAAGCACCGGGGCGAGGTGTTCACCATCGCCTATTGATCTGCCCCTGCCCCGCCGCGCTGAAACCTGCCCGGCGGGGCGACTTTTGCGTCCGCAGGTATCGCCAAAGTTGATGATGCGGTATTCTGAGCTTGTGCCTCACGTCATTTGAGGAGGCCGCGCCGCGTTTTTTTCAAACGGCTTGAGACTGTTTAAACAGATGGAGATTGTACGATGCCCAATATCCTTGGCACCGGTGGTGTGACTTTCAAAACCCTGTGGGACAATTACCCCGCGTTTTCAGACCCCTGCGACGGCCCCTTCACGAACCAATGCGCGATCAGGTTCACCCATGCGCTGATGGAACAGGGGCTGCAGCTCAAGGGCTTCCGCGGCACGAAATGCTGGGGGGACAAAAAAGACACCAACCACAAACACGCGATTCGCGCCGAAGACGTGGGCAACTGGCTTGCCGGTGTGCCCTATGGCGGTATGGGACGCCGCGAGAAGATCGACCCGGCGGAGTACCAGAAGACGCTCGACGGGCGCACCGGGTTCATCTTTTTCAAAGACTACTGGCAGCGAAGCCTGCCGAGTGGAAAGCTGCAGAGCTTCGCCAACCGTTCGGGCGACCATATCGACCTGTGGAACGGCTCCCACTGCTCCGGTGACGGCTCGATGGCGTTGCGGGAGGATGCCGAGGACAGCGGCGACCTGAGCGATCGTAACAAGGCCAAGCAGATCTGGTTCTGGGAGGTCAAATGACGAAGTGGGCGGCCTTGCTGAGCGTGGTGCTCGGCGTCTGCGGCATGGGCTGGTGGCTCGTGGCGCAGGCCGATGGCCACGACGATGACGCCACTCGCGCGGCGCTGCGTGCGGTAATGGCCCATGCCGCCGCCCCCATGCAGGACGATGGCTGCTACCTCGAGAGCGAGCCGCCGGAGGGCGGCTGGCAGGTGGCCGATTTTCTGGCCGACATGACCCTGTTCGGCACGGTCTCGGGCCAACCGCTGGCGCTGCGCCACGCCTGCGGCGAGCGCGGCGCAGATGTGTGCGGCTTGAGCTACGGTGTGGCCAGCGCTGAGGGCGGCATGGGCCAGAGCTGGACGCTCTTTTACACCCGGCGCGGTGAGGGCGGCGGGATCGATCCGGAGAGCTTCAGCTGTTTCGGGCAGTAAGGGCCAGGCTCAGGGCAGTTCGGCCACGATGGAGCGCGCTGCGGCATCGGGGTTTTCGGCTTGCCACACCGGACGGCCCACCACGATGTGGTCGGCCCCCTGCTCCACCGCGAAGGAGGGCGTGGCGATGCGCTTCTGGTCGCCCTTGGCGCTGCCGGTGGGGCGCACGCCGGGGGTGACTATGAGCTTGCCTTCAGCCTGAGTTAACGCCCGGATGGCGGCGGCCTCGTGGGGCGAGGCGATGACCCCGTCGGCCCCGGCCTCGAAGGCCTTGGCAGCGCGTTCGGTGACGATCTCGGCCACGTCGCCCGCGCGGATCAGCCCGGCATCCAGATCGGCCCGGTCGAGCGAGGTGAGGATGGTCACGGCGAGGATTTGCAGATCGGTGCCGCCCTTGCCCTCCTGCGCCGCCCGCACCACGTGCGGGTCGCCGTGGACGGTGAGAAAGTCGAGCTCGAACTGCGCGATCCCGCGCACGGCGGCCTCGACGGTGGCACCGATGTCGAAGAGCTTCATGTCGAGGAAGATGCGCTTGCCGTGCTCCTGTTTCAGCTCGTTGGCCAGCGCCATGCCGCCGCCACAGAGCATGCCGAGCCCGATCTTGTAGAAACTCACCGCCGCGTTCAGCTGCCCGGCCAGTTCGAGGCCCTGCACCGCGTTGGACACATCGAGCGCCACGATCAGCCGGTCATCGGGCAGGCGGTTGTGGGCGAGGGGTGCATCGGCAGTGGCAGTCTGCATGGGGAGCCTCCTGAGGGATGTTTCCCTTCCCTACGCCCTGCCCCGGCATCGCGCAAGCTGCGGGCGGGGTGGTGGAGGCATTGTAGCCGGAAAATGAGGCTGAGAGCGCCCTGCTTCATTTTCTTGCTTCAAATATCGACCAAAATCTCTTCTGGCCGATGCTCTCAGTCCAGCACCCGGATGGAGGATCGGGCGGTGGCGCCCGACGCGTCTATCACGGTGAGCTGCAGGTATCCGGGCGCAGACCAGTCGAACTGGGCCTCGCGGGCGCGCAGGCCGGTGGCCAGCGGGGCGCCGTTGGCGAGGAGGGTGAAGGGCGGGCGGCCATCGCGGAGTTTGACCACCAGCGCGCCGCCGGTTTCCAGCTCGGCCCCGTCGGGCGGGTAGGCGAGCTTGGGGGCACCGGGGGCGGTGGTGGAGAGGGCGGCGGAGCGGGAGGCGAAGTGGCGGAGCGGCTGGGGCAGCTCGCCGTTGGAGACCAGCAGCACCGAGGGAGGCGGGGGCGAGAAGGCCTCGCGGGTATCTTTCAGCCGGTCGAAGCTGGCAAAGAGCAGCGGACCGGCGATGCCTGCGCCGAAGGCTCCGGGCACCGGTGTGCCATCGGCGCGGCCGATCCACACGCCCACTACGTGCCGCGCGTCATAGCCCACGGCCCAGGCATCGCGGTGGCCATAGCTGGTGCCGGTTTTCCACGCCATCGGCCCGTGGGAGGCGCGGGGCGGCGGGGTGAGCTGGGCGAGGATATGGGTCACCTGCCAGGCCGCCTCGGGGGAAAGCACGCGCCGGGCTGGGGCGCGATGCGGGCTTTGGGCGGCGGAGAGGGCGATGCTTTCGCCGCCGCGGGCGATGGCGGCGTAGAGTTGGGTGAGGTCGGTGAGGGTGACGCCGAGGCCGCCCAGCGCCACAGCGAGGCCGGGGCGGCCCTGCGGCAGCTTGGGCTCCATCCCGGCGCGGCGCATGTGGGCCAGCAGGCGCTCTGGCGTGAGGGCCTCGGTGAGTTGCACCACGGGGATGTTCAGCGATTGGCGCAGCGCCTCGGAGAGGCGGATGGTGCCGCGATAGTGGTTGTCGAAGTTTTGGGGCGCGTAGCTGCCGAAGGCCATTGGCCTGTCTTCGATCAGCGTTTCAGGATGGGCCAGCCCTTGGTCGAAGGCGAGGCCGTAGACCAGCGGTTTCAGCGCCGAGCCGGGGGAGCGGAAGGCGCGGGTCATGTCGACCCAGCCGGCGCGGCTGTCGTCGAGGTAGCCCGCCGAGCCGACGGTGGCGAGGATTTCACCGGTCTGGTGGTCGGCCACGACGACAGCGACGGAGATTGTTTCACCAATCTCGCGCGCGGTCTGCGCGGCGAGCGGTTCAAGCGCCTGCTGGAGGCGCTTGTCGATGGTGGTGGGGTGGCGGGTGCCGATGGGGTTTCGGGCCAGCAGGTGGTCGGAGAGGTGGGGCGCGAGGGCCGGGAAGTCGCGGCGGCGGGCGGGCACCGGGTCGCGCAGGGCAGCGCGGGCCTCGGGCGCGGTGAGCAGGCCTTTGCCCACCATCCGGTCGAGCACGCGGCCGCGGGCGCCGGTGGCGGCATCGTTGGCACGGTCGGGGCGGCGGCGCTCGGGCGATTGCGGCAGGGCGACCAGCAGCGCGGCCTCGGCGGGTGTCAGGCGGCGGGGCTCCTTGCCGAAGTAGGCCAGCGAAGCCGCACGCACGCCTTCGAGGTTGCCGCCGAAGGGGGCGCGGTTGAGGTAGAGTTCCAGGATCGCATCCTTGCCCAGCCGCCGCTCCATCGCGAGCGCAAGGCGGACCTGCCGGATCTTGCCTTGCCACTGCCCGGTCGACCCGTCTTCAAGGATGCGGGCGACCTGCATGGAAAGCGTGGAGCCGCCGGAGATGACCTTGCCGTTCCAGACCGCCTGCCCCACGGCCCGTAGGGTGGCGCGCCAGTCCACCCCGGGATGGGTGCGGAAGCGCTTGTCTTCATAGGCCAGCAGCATGTCGACATAGCGAGGGTCGACCTCACCCAGCGTGGTGTACAGCCGCCAGCGGCCATCGGAGACGGTGTAGGCCCTCAGCAGCGTTCCGTCGCGGGCGAGCACCTCGGGGGAGGCTTCGGCCACCAGCGGGGGCAGCACCGTGGCTTCCACCCATGCATCGAGCTTGTCGCGGCCCAGCGCGAGGGCGAAGAGGGTGACGGCGGCGCAAACCGCCAGTCGCGCGATGAACCGCTCACCCCACATCGACGGTGCCCTCCCAGAGGCCGGGATAGCTGGTCACGAAGCCGGTGGGATGCACCTGCAGATCGGCCTCGAAGCCGGGGAAGGCGTAGGTAAAGCGGCCCGCGCCCTTTTGGGTGTAGCGCTGGGGTAGCCGGTTGAGCGAGCCGTTCTCCTCTTCGCGGAACCAGGCAGCGGCCACCTCCTCGGTGCCTTCGAAGGCGAGCCTGCGGAGCGGCAGGAGGTTGGTGGCGGGGGTGAAGGCGAGGTCGATATCGACACAGTCCTCCAGTTGGCCCGGCCCATCGCCAAGGCACCAGCCGGTCGGGCCTTTCAGCAGCCGCCAGGCCACCTCCTGCCCGCCGATAAGGCCGGTTACATCTGCGGATTGCGTTTCCCAGCCTGCATTGCAGCGCACCACGTAATCCAACGCTGTGCGCTGGCCGCCGTGGTCGTAGCGGGCGTGGCCGCAGAGCATCCAGCCGCCGGGCTCCTCGACAAGGCGGCAGGTGTCTTCGCCGGGCCGGTCGAGCCGGCGCCAGCGGGCCGTGGCGTGGGGCTTGCCGTTTTTCACCCGCTCCCCCGGCCCTACTCCACCACCGTCACGCCGCCTGCATCGGTGCGGGCGCGGAAGGCGGGGCGATACATATCCTCCACCGAGGCCGCCGGGTGGTGGTAGCTGCCGGGCGAAATGGCGCGGACAATATAGGCCAGCCGGAAGGGCTTGTCGGACCGCCAGTTGACCGCCGAGAGGAAACGCTCCTGCCGGAACTCGGAGTGCTCGGCGGAGGTGGTCTTGAGCCAGTCCAGCTCGCGGATGTCGCCGGAGCGGATCAGCGAGGGGTTGTCGATCTCGAAGCCTGCGGGCAGGGCATCGTCGACCATCAGCCGGGCCTCGCGGTTGCCGAAGGGGGTGACCGTGAGCACGACGACCATGCGCTCGCCCGCAGGCACGGCGCCGAGGTCCACCCCGAAGCCTTCCATGGTGTAATACTGCCGCTCGATGGCATAGCCGTTGCCGCCAGCGGGCTCGGGCTCTGACGGCACGCCGAAAGTGGTGAGCGTCAGGGTGGTTGCCGCGCCGCTGTCATTGCGGATTTCGACCGGCTGGGCTGCCGTTTCATCGGCCAGCACCTCGACCAACGGGCCGGTGACCGGCTGGCCGTTGCGGGTGAAGCCATCGCGCGGGGCGGCGTCGATCAGGGCCTTGGCGGCCATCAAGGTCCAGACTTTCTCTTGGGTGGAGCGGTGGCCGGTTTCGCCGGTTACACGCACAGAGAGGGCCTCGCGGTTGACCACCTGGCTGCCCGCCTCTGCCGCAAGCGCCAGCACTGCCGCTGCATCGCGCAGGTCAGTGCCGTAGTCATCGCGCCAGCCGGTGCCGGGCTCTTTGCCGGTCTGGGCCACCAGTTGGGCGGCCGCGCGGGTGAACATGGCATCGGCCCGGGTCGGGTCGCCGTAAAGCGACAGCGCGGTGCCGAGTTGTGCCGCCCCGAGCGGGGTGGTGAAGGCCTGCGGTTTTACATCGGCGTAATACCGAAGATCGCCCATGGAGGCCGCGCCCTCGCGGGCCAGCACCATCAGCGCATAGGCAATCGCCTCGCCGCCCTCGTCGAAGTCGGGCTGGTAGTTGACCTGATTGCGCAGGTTGTCGAGCGCATTGCGGAAGGCGATGGCGGGCACCTCGTAGCCCTTGCCCCGTGCCCGGCTGAGGAAGTCGGTCACATAGGCGTCGAGCCAGAAGTCACGGTCGGAGTTCGCATACCAGAGGCCGAAGCCACCGGAGGCGGATTGGCGGGCGAGGATGCGGGTAATCGCGCCTTCGACACGCTGCCGGGTATCGCCGCGCTCCTCCAGCCCCATCGCGCGGCTCACCTCATCGAAGTAGAGCAGCGGCATGGCGCGGGAGGTGGTTTGCTCGGTGCAGCCGTAGGGGTAGCGGTCGAGCGAGGCCAGCAGGCCCGGCACATCGAAGCGGCCAAGCGGGCCGAGGGCCAGCGTGGCCTTGCCGGTGCCCGGTTGCAGGCCGGTGAAGACATCGCGGGTGAAGCTGAAGCTCTGCCCGGAGGCCAGCTCGAAGCGGGAGGTGCGGGAGACCTCCGGGTCGTTGAGCTGGATCGGCAGGTTCAGCGGCTTGTCGAGCACCTCGCCGGAGGGCGTTGTGAGAGCGACGTTGATCTGTGCCAGCCCCGGATCGCCTGCGACCACAGTGAGCGGCAGGCGGATGGTCTGGCCCTCGGCGAGCTCCATCGTGGAGGCCCCGCCGCTGGGCAGGGTCACGCCGCTGCCGGTGACGGCAAGGCCGATCTGGCCCGTTTCGCCGGAGGCATGGGTGATTTCCAGCAGCAGGCGGCCCTCGTCGCCCGGCGCCATGAAGCGGGGCAGCGAGGCTTGCAACACGATGGGATCGCGCACCAGCACATCGGCGGAGGCCTCGCCAACACCGGTTTTGGACCATGCCACCGCCATGACCTTCACCGAGCCGTTGAAGGAGGGCATGTCGAAGGAGGTGCGGGCGTAGCCATCGGCGCCCACCTCAAGCGGGCCGGAGAAATAGGCGACCAGCTCTTCGGTTGGCGGGGGCGATTGCGTTCCCGCGTTGGCGTTGGCGTCGCCGCCGGAGCGGATTTCGCCCATCGCGCCGTTCATCCCGTCAATCAGGCGGCCGTAGATATCGCGCATGCCCATGCCGAGCCGCCGCTGTCCGAAGTAGTGGCCGGAGGGATCGGGCGGGGTGAAGCCGGTGAGGTTGAGGATGCCTTGGTCGACGGCGGCGATGGTGACATGGGCGGTTTCGCCGGGCTGCACGCCATCGACCTTCACCGCCACGTCGAGCGGGCCGCGGGGGCGGATCTCGGCGGGGGCTTCGATGGCTACCGCGAGTTGATGCACGCCGGGATCGACGGAGGCGTGGCTGAGGCCCAGCGCACGGGCGGGGCCGCGCTTGTCTGACACGTCCATCGGGCGGATCACGGTGGCGCTCACGTAGGCACCAGCTCCCCAGTCGTCGGTGACGGGGAGTTGCACCAGCGTATCGGTCTCGGCTTCGACATCGACGGTTTTCATGTCGATCAGGCGGTTGGAGACCACGGTGACGAGCGCCTTGCCGGAGTATCGCGGGACGATCCGCAGGGTGGCGGTATCGCCCGGCTTGTAGTTTTCGGCATCGAGCGACACGTCGAGCGTGTCAGGGGTGGAAGACACATCCGCCGGGGCATACCAGCCAGCGTAGAACTCGTAGGAGGCGGCGGTGAAGGCACCGTCGACCCGCTCGACGACCAACTCGTAGTTGCCCCATTCGACGAGGCCCGCGACTTGCAGGGGCGTCTCGCCCAGGCGGCCTTCGCCAGTGGCGATGCGCTCGCGGCGGGTGATCGGCTCCCAGTTCCACGCGCCGTATTCGGAGTACCACTGGTAACGGCGGGTGACGCGATTCAGTGTCCATTTCACCGCCATTTCGGTGGGGGCAAGGTCGGCATCGACCGCGATCACCGAGAAGGCGGCCTCGGTGCCTTCAGGCACCACGCCTTCAAAGGCGGGCTTGATACCGATCATCGGCTTGCCCGGCCCGGTCACCACGGCCTCGCGGCGCTCCACCGGGCGGCCGGAGCCTTCGGCCACGCGCACGGTCAGACGGGCCTCGATGGGGCCGTCGAAAGCCTCCATCTCGCCGGGCATGTCGAGCGCAAGTTGCGCCATGCCCTCGTCATCGGTGGTGGTGCTGTTGAGGTAGGAGGTTTGCGGGCGGGCGCCGCTGTTGTGGGTGCCGAAGTGGTAGCCCGCGAAGCCATCGAGCTGGCGGCGGGGGGAGATGCGCAGCTCGCCCTCGACCGGAAGGCCCGCGCCGGGCGCGCCGAAGAGGTAGCGCACCTCGATATCGGCCACGACCTCGCCGTCGGTCAGCCCCTCGGTGGGCACCTCGATGGAGAAGTCGATGCGTTCGGGCAGGAAATCTTCCACCAGCACGGTTGTGGTGGCGATGGGCGGCGCTTTGGGGTCGGCGTGGAGCGCGAGGGACCATGCGCCGCGCGGGGCGGCACCGGAGACGGGCATGGAGAACACGTGGCCGCCATCGACGCCTTCGGCGGAGAAGTGGCGCGCATATTCCACCCCGTCAGGGCGGGTGAGAATGGCGGTGAGGGGCAGGCCTTGGACGGCCTCGGCCTTGGCATCGCGCACCAGAGCGGTGGCATAGATGGTTTCGCCTGCGCGGTAAGCGCCGCGGTCGGTGGTGAGGAAGGCATCCACCGCGCCGGCAGGCTCGCGGCCCTCGACGCCCCGGTCGGAGAGATCGAAGGAGGGATCGGTGAGCGACAGGAAGCCCATATCTTCTTCGCCGTTCTTGACCAGCACCATCGCGGGAGCCGCGCCGCCGCGCCCGAGGGTCAGCCCCGGCTCGAACTTGGCGTAGCCCTGCGCGTCGGTGGTGGCCTGCCCCAGTTCGCGGTTGGAGCGCGACAGCAGCGTGACGGAAAGCCCCTCGATCGGGTCGGCAGTGGTGAGCGAACGGGTGAATACGTGCAGACCATCAGCGCCCGACATGGAGGCGAGGCCGATATCGGAGATCACGAACCATTGGGTGGCTGCCGGGTTCTCGTAGGGGTCGGCGCCGCGGATGGCGGCCTTGAGGGCATAGACCCCGGCGGGAAGGTCGGCGATAGCCTCGGCCATGGGCAGGCGAGTGGTCACATCTTCGTTCAGGCGCCGCTCCATGTGGCCGGTGCCTTCCCAGACGGTTTCGGCGATGTCGCCTTCGAAATAGTCTTCTTCCCACTCATTCAGCGGGCGGCCGAAGTAGCTTTCTTGGATCACCCGGAGCAGGTTGCGGTCGGAGACGCGGTGCAGGGTAAGGTCGACCTCTTCGGTGTTGACGGTGACGATCGGGATCGCTGCATCGGTGGTTTTGGGCAGCACGTAGGCACGGCCCGGAAAGCGGACCTGCGCGGCACGGTCGCGGACGTAGAAGGATAGTTCGACATCCTTGGCCATCTTCTCGCCTGTGGCAGAGGGCAGGCCCGCGCGGAGCACAACGCGGTAGCGCTCGCCGTGCACCAGACCCTCGATGCAGAGCTGGTTGCCGGAGGCCTCGGCGGTGAAGGAGGTGCCCGGCAGGGACACATACGGCGCGTAATCGGTGCCGCTCTCCGCCAGCCGTTCGGAGAAGGTGGCGCAGACGCGGGGCACCACCGGGTTCGGGTCCACCTGATCGTCGGTAACGCGGAAGCCGTATTTGCCCAGCGCATCATCCAGCGCGGCCTGTGTTTCCGGCTCGGGCAGGGTCGCCTGTGCGAGACGGAGGGCGGGGATCATGTCACGCCCGCGGCCTGCCCGCTCCAGCGCGGAGGACATCACCTTGAGGGCGGAGGCCTGCTCGGAGGGCGTATCGGCCCGCAGGTAGCCATTGATCGTGCCCATCAGCGCGCGGCGGTCATACTGGCGCTTCTGGGAGCTATTCTCGCCGGTCGCGTCGAGCGCGTAGCGGGCATAGTCGATCCACTGATCGTCGCGGTCGGCCAGAACAACGGCCGGGCCCATCCAGATCATCGCCTCGCGGGCATTGCCGTTGCGGAAGGCTTCGAGCGCGCCGGATTGCAGGCGATCCAGCGTCCACCCGGCGGGGGAGTGGAGGCTTGCCATGCCCTCGGCGAAGTCGCGGGCGGAGGAGAGGTCTCCGGGGCGGAGGAAGGCCAGCTCGGCGGCGCGGCTTCGGGAGAGCGCGATGCGATCCGGGGTTTCGGAGACAACGGTGGCAGATTGCGCGCCTTCATAGGGCTCGCGCCGCTCGACCCCGCGCTTGGGGAAGCAGGCGTTGGAGCGGGCGTTGAAGGTGAAGGCCCCGCAGGCGGTATCGGCAAGGCAAGCGGTGCGGCAGGCATCGTAGGAGGTATCGAAGAGCGCGCGCAGGTCGGCACCGTAAAAGTCGGTGTCCTTCTCGGGGATCAGCCGCCGCTCGGGGATCGGCGCGGGCGCGCCGGGCCCCTGCTGGGCGGTGACAGGCAGGCCGGTGACGGCAAGAAGCAGCAGGCAGAGAAGGGGCGCGAGGAGGCGGCGCATGGGTAATGACCTCGGATCTGAAATGCGTTGAATCCGCGGCGATGGTGGCATGGCGCTGCGACGCGAGTCCAGTGGCGCGGAGGAGTTGTGAACGCTCAATTCACGTTAAGACGGTTTAAACCGAAAGCAGGCAAAACCGGTGCCGAGGGCGCCTTAACCATGATTCCCGCGCGCCCCGGACGATGGGGAGCCGAGACATGTCACTCACGGACAAGCTGGCGAGAGAGCGGCGGGGCCGGCTGGCGGCGGAACGGATGCTGGAGCTGAAGAGCCGTGAGCTGATGGCGGCCAACCGGAAGCTCTCGGACCATGCGCTGAAGCTGTCCGACACGATCATCGCCCAGCGCGAGGTGGTCGCCACCACGCGGGCGCAGGCCCATGCGCTGAAGGAAGAGGCCGAGACGATGAAGGGCCTGGCGCAGGAGACCCGCGCCAACCTCGAAAAGGCCGAAAAGGCCGCCACCATTGCCGAACGGCGGCTGTGGGATTCGGTCGAGACGGTGACGGACGGGTTTGCCGTGTTCGACGCCGAAGACAGGTTGGTCGCCGCCAACTCCGCGTGGCTCTCGCTCTTCGAGGGGCTGGAGTCGATGGCGCCGGGCATCACCTATATCGACATGCTGCGCCTCGCGGTGGAGGAGGGGCTGATCGACCCGGGCGACAGCTCCCCTGGCGACTGGATCACCTCGATGCTCGATCGATGGGATACCGAGACCATCCCCGACATGACGATCCGCCTGTTTGACGGGCGTTACCTGCGGCTGCACGACAGGCGCAGCGCCAATGGGGACATGGTCTGCCTCGGCATCGATATTACGCATAACATGCGCCAGCAGCGGGAGTTGAAGAAGGCGCGCGATGCTGCCGAGGCTGCCACGCGGGCCAAGTCGGCCTTTCTGGCCAAGATGAGCCATGAGCTGCGCACGCCGATGAACGGAGTCGTCGGGATGGCAGACCTGCTGCTCGACACCGGGGTCGACGAGGAGCAGGCGCTGTTCATCCGCACCATCCGCAACTCTGGCGAGGCGCTGCTGGAGATCATCAGCGATGTGCTCGATTTCTCCCGCGCGGAGGCGGAGAAGCTGGAGCTCTACCCCGAGGCCTTCGACCTCGAAGCGATGCTCTGCGAGGTGGTGACGCTCTCGATGCCCGTCGCAAAAGAGCGTGGTCTGGACCTGTTGCTGGACTATGCGCCCGATGCGCCCGTCATAGTGACCGCCGACCAAAAACGGCTGCGGCAGGTGGTGGTGAACCTTTTGGGCAATGCGATCAAGTTCACCGAAACGGGCTTCGTTCGGATCGAGGTGCGCGCCACCGCGCCGCGCGGGGAGGATGCGCCCTGGGGGCTGCGGATTGCGGTGGAAGACACCGGAATCGGCATTCCCGGCGAGATGCGCGAGCATATCTTCGGCCAGTTCAACCAAGTGCAGGACGAGGGCAACCGCAAGTTCGAGGGCACCGGGCTGGGCCTTGCGATCACCCGGCAATTGGTGGAGCTGATGGGCGGCGAGATCGGCTTTGTCTCGGAGCAGGGCAAGGGCACTACTTTTAGCGTGGACCTGAGCCTGCCGGCCGAAGCGCCTGCCGTGAAGATCGGCCGCTGGCCTGAAGGGATGGCACCGCGGATCATTGCGGCGACGGCCTCTAGGGCCGGGGCGACCGTGGCCCGAAGCCGATCGGAGGTGACGGGGCTGGAGATCGAGGTGGCCCGTGCGCCGGAGGTGCTGCGCAGCCTCATCGCCGAGGGGCCGGAGCCGGACCTCGTGGCGATCGACAGCGATTTCATGGCCGTCGGCCTCGCCGACCTTGTGCGGGAGTTGCGCGGGCAGCTGCCGCGCACGAAGGTGCTTTGCGTGTTGCGTCAAGGTCAGCAGGGGGTGCGGAGCGCGCTGGCGGGCACGGGGGTGGATCACGTGATCTCCTACCCCTACCGCAACGCGGAGATGGCGGAGGTTTATGCCAGTCTTTCGCCGGAGCCTTTGCGGCTGAGTACGCCTGAGGTCGGCCAGGGGACCTCCCCCGCCGATTCCACGCCCGAGCTTGTGGCAGATCCGGTGCGGGCCGCCGCCGCTGACACGCCGGGGCGCCTGATGCGGATACTGGCAGCGGAGGACAACGCTACGAACCGCCTGGTCTTTTCGCAGATGCTGAAGCAGCTGAACATCGAGCTGAGCTTTGCCGAGAACGGTCGGGAAGCGGTGGAACGATACGCTCTGGAGCGACCCGACATGGTGTTCATGGATATCTCAATGCCCGAGATGGACGGCAAATCAGCCACCCGCGCGATTCGCATTCTGGAAGCCGAGAATGGCTGGCCCCGCGTGCCGGTTGTGGCGATGACGGCCCATGCGATGGCTGGGGACGACGAGGCGATTCTGGCCGCCGGGCTGGACCATTACCTGACCAAGCCTCTGAAAAAGCAGCTCATTCACGAGCAGATCGCCATTCACGCGCCCGCAGGGGCGGAGCCATTCGACCGGCCGGACAAGCCGGAACCGGCGCTTGTTGGATAAGGCCCGCGCGGCTCAGTCGGTGGTGTCGGGCCGGGAGAAGGTGGGCGCGCCGGGTTCGGACAGATCGGGGCGGAAGCGATAGCCGCCGGTGTCGAAACCTTCCAGCGCGGTGGCGGATTGCAGGCGGTTCTGGATGATGAACCGCGCCATCGCTCCGCGCGCCTGTTTGGCGAAGAAGCTCACCTGCTTCGGGCCGCCCGGCTTTTCTTCAAGAAAGCGCGGGGTGACGACCGTCAGCCCGCCCAGCGCCTTGGGATCGACCGCGCCGAAATACTCCTGGCTGGCACAGTTGACGAGCGTGTCGGTGCCCAGCGCCTCGGCCTGCGCGGTGAGCGCCTTGGCCAGACGGTCGCCCCAATGGGCGTAAAGGCTGGGGTTGCGGCCGACCTTCAGCCGCGAGCCCATCTCGAGCCGGTAGGGCTGGATCGCGTCGCGGGGGCGGAGCAAACCATAAAGGCCGGACAGAATGCGGAGGTGGTCCTGCGCCCAGTCGAGTTCATCGGGCTCGAGCGAGGCGGCCTCAAGCCCGGTGTAGGTGTCGCCTGCGAAAGCGAAGGCGGCAGGGCGGGTCGCCTCGGCCTCCGGCTCGGGCGAGAAGGCGCGGAACCGGTCCTGGTTGAGCTTGGCCAGATCGGGCGAGATGCCCATCAGCTTTTGCAACGCGGGCCGCGAGAGTTTGGCACCGGCGCGGGCCAGTTTGGCGGCGTCTTCGGGGAAGGCCGGGGCGGTTTGGGCCAGGTCGCGCGGCTGCCAGTCGAGCCGCTTGGCGGGGGAGATCACGATGAGCATGAGGTGCTTTTAGCGGCTGTGGACGGGGAGGTGAACAGGGGGCGGCTCATCCGCCGTTTGAGGCGTTTTCGTCGCAGCCGGATCGGGGCTAGGAGACCGCCTGGGCGGATAACCAGCCCGCCGCTACTCGGCGGCAAGCGCGGCGAGGAAAGCCGGGCCGAAGCGGTCGACGTGGCGCTCGCTCATGCCCTGCACCCTTCCCAGGGCATCGATATTGGCGGGCGCGGCCTTGACGATGCGGCGCAGCAGGGCGGTGTCGCAGGAGAGCGGTTTTTCGGTGCCGTCTTCGCCTCGGTAGAGTTGCTGCACGGCCTCTTGCAATCGGTCGAAGGCCTCGCCCTTCCCCCGCGCGGCCATTTCGCGACGGGCCGGGTGCATTTCGGGCGTGGTCTCGCCGGTCAGAACGGCGAGGAATTCCGCGCCATAGCGCTCCAGCTTCTTGGCGCCGATGCCGCTCACCTGCGCCATCTGATCCAGCGTTGCGGGCCGTTGCTCGACCATCTCGATCAGCGTGCGGTCGGGGAAGACCACGTAGGCCGGCACGCGCTGTGCCTCGGCCAAGGCGCGTCGCTTGGCCTTGAGGGCCGAGAGCAGCGGGGCGTCCTCTTCGCTCACCAGCATCTTCACGGCGGGGCGGCGGGCGGTATCGGCCTTGGCGATGGAATCGCGGCGCAGGGTGATGTTGGCCTCGCCGCGCAGGATCGGGCGGGCGGCCTCCGTCATCCGCAGGGCACCGTGGCGCTCGGGGTCGGGGCGCATGAGGTCGAGCCCCATCATCTGCCGGAAAACCGCCTGCCAGACCTTGCGGCTGTGTTTGGTGCCGACGCCGAAGGTGGGCAGGTCGGTATGGCCGCGCTGGCGGACCTTGTCGGTTTCGATGCCGAGCAGGATATCGGTCAGGTGGCCTGCGCCGAACCACTCACCGGTGCGCAGCGCGGCGGAGAGCGCCATGCGCACCGCCTCGGTGCCATCGAAGACTTCGGGGGGCTTTTCGCAGAGGTCGCAGTTGCCACAGTCGTCGCTCTCCTCGCCGAAGTAGCTCAGGAGCAGCTTGCGGCGGCAGCCCTGCGCCTCGGCCAGACCGAGGAGCGCATTGAGGCGGCCGTGGTCGGCCACGCGGCGCTCGGGCGGGGCCAGCGACTCGTCGACCTGCGCACGGCGCAGGCGGATGTCATCTGGGCCGTAGAGGGTGAGCGTGTCGGCGGGCAGGCCATCGCGCCCTGCGCGGCCGATCTCCTGATAGTAGCTCTCGATCGACTTGGGCAGATCAGCGTGGAGCACCCAGCGGATATCGGGCTTGTCGACGCCCATGCCGAAGGCCACGGTGGCCACGACGATCAGCCCGTCCTCGGCCTGAAACCGGCGCTCGACCTCGCGGCGCGGCTCGGCCTCCATCCCCGCGTGATAGGCCACGGCGGCGTGACCTTCGGCGGTGAGGGCGGCGGCGATGCTCTCGGTCCGCGCGCGGGTGCCGCAATAGATGATGCCCGCCTGCCCGCGCCGGGCGGCGGCGAAGGCAAGCATCTGAATGCGGGGTTTGTCCTTGGCCTCGAAGGCGAGGCGGATATTGGGCCGGTCGAAGCCGCGCAGGAAGGCGCGGGGCGGGGTGCCGCCGAAGAGGCGGGTGATGATCTCTTCCTGCGTTTCGGCATCCGCGGTGGCGGTGAAGGCGGCGAGCGGCACCCCCATGCGGGCGCAGAGCGGGCCGATCTCGAGGTAATCGGGGCGGAAGTCATGGCCCCATTGGCTGACGCAATGGGCCTCGTCCACCGCGATGAGCTGCACGCCCGCACGGCGCAGCAGGCGCTCGGTGCCAGAGGAGCGCAGGCGCTCGGGGGCCATGTAGAGGATCTTCAGCGTGCCCTCGTCGATGGCGCGGAAGACGGCATCGGTCTCTTCCTCGGTGTTGGCCGAGCAGAGCGCGCCCGCTTCCACCCCGAGGCCGCGCAGGGCGGCGACCTGATCGCGCATCAGGGCGATGAGGGGGGAGATCACGAGGGTGGCCCCCTCGCGGCAGAGTGCGGGCAGCTGGTAGCAGAGCGACTTGCCGCCGCCGGTGGGCATGATGGCGAGAGTCGGCTCACCGGACAGCACCGAGGTGACGATCTCTTCCTGCCCCGGGCGAAACTCGGGGAAGCCGAAGACGGAATGAAGAAGTTCGGAAGGCGCGGTTTGGGCGGGCATGGGCGGGGGCCGGGTGAGGGGAAGTTGCCCCTACCTACCCCCCGCGCCAAAGGCGCCGCAACCGGAACCCGGCGCTAGCCGATCCGGTGCCACATGCCGGCGGTGGTGATGGCCGAAGCGCCCACCCCGATGGTGCCGCCGAAGCACTCCTGGCTGGAGAACATGTAGCCGCCCCAGTTGAAGGCGGTGATGATGGTCACACCATAGCCGACCGAGAGGCCCGCCCCTGCCGTGGTCAACCGCCCGGCGCTGCCGTGCAGGTCGTCGGCGCTGAAGGCGCGTTCGCACTCGAGGTCGGTGTAGCTGAGGCCACCGGTGCTGAAATCGGGCATGGAAGCGCCGCCGAGCGAGCCGCCCACCCCGAGGCCGTAGCCGGTGAAGGTATAGGTGCCGCGATGGTTGGCCGTTGCGCTGCGCATCTCGAACGTCCAGACGCCGCCGCCGACGGCGGCTGCACCGCCGATCTGGGCAAGCCCGGCAACGCGCCAGTCTGCTGCTTTGATATTGTTCGCCATAGGTTCGATCTCCCGAAATGACTTGATGAGGTTTGAATGACTTTTCTTGCCCCCCGCGGCAGAAATTTCCGCGATGGTGCCCTCAAGATAGGGGATTTCGGTCACGATTTTAAGAGGTGGGCGTGAGGTTTTGCCCGCGTGGGCCGCTCAGATCAGTTGCTGGAACACGCCGGGCAGGATGATGTTGCGCAGGGCGATCACCACGATGAAGGCGACCAGAGGCGCAAGATCGAGCGCGCCGGTATCGGGCAGCACGCGGCGGATCGGGCGGTAGACTGGCTCGAGCAGGCGGTTGAGGCCATCCCACAGCTGATAGACGAAGGGTTGGCGCAAGTTGAGGATCTGGAAGGAGATCAGCCAGCTCATGATCACGTGGGCCAGCATGATGAAGAAGACCACACCGAGGATGAGGTCAAGCAACTGGTAGATCATCAGCATGGGCGGGTCTCCGTAATGGCCGCGATGTAGGTATTCATGGCAGGCCAGAGTTGCAACAGGCTTAACCGTGCCGTGACGTCGCGATTGACGCTGGCGGCAGGCGGCGCAGGGTGCGCCGCATGTACCCATTCATCCGCATGGCCAAGGAGCTCTGGCTCGCAGGCCGCCAGCCCGCCCTGCCCTTCGACGGCACCCACATCAGCCACCATCGCTGCTGGCCGTGGGATCTGGATTTCTGGATGGAGCTCAACAACGGGCGCACGCTGACACTCTACGATCTGGGCCGCATCCCGCTGGCACGGCGCACCGGGCTTGTGCCGGTGTTGCGGGCAAAGCGCTGGGGGCTCACCATCGCAGGCTCGGCGGTGCGCTACCGCAAGCGGATCACCATGTTTCAGAAGTTCACCACCCGGAGCCGGATGATCGGATGGGACCATCGCTTCATTTACATCGAGCAGAGCATGTGGCGGGGCGAGACCTGCTGCGGGCAGGCGGTGTTCCGGAGTGCGGTGACGAGTTCGTCGGGCATTGTTCCGCCGGTCGAAGTGATGGAGGCGTTGGGGATTGCCGACCATCCGGGCAAGGTGCTGCCGGAGTGGGTGCAGGCGTGGATCGCCGCAGAGGATTCCCGGCCCTGGCCGCCGGAGCGCGTGGGGTAGCGCTTGGGGGCCTCCGGCCGTGCGACCTGACGGTGCTGGTCAGTCTGCCTTGCCTGCGGCCTCGGCCTTGTTCTTTGCATCGGCTGGCTGCGATGGGTCTTCGTCGGCGAGCATCCGGACTTCGCGCTGCGGGAAGGGGATGGAGATGTCATTTTCCTTGAAAGCATCCCAGAGCGCCAGAAACACGTTGCCGCGGATGTTGGTCAGGCCGCCTGTCGGGTCTTCGATCCAAAAGCGCAGGATGTAATCAACCGAGCTGTCACCGAAGCCGACGATATGGCAGACCGGCGGGCGCCATGTGAGCACGCGGTCGACGCTCTTGGCGGCTTCGATGGCGATCTTGCGGACGGCGTGCGGATCGTCGTGGTAGGCGGTGCCGAAGAAGATATCGAGCCTGACGTAATCATTGGAGTGCGACCAGTTCACCACCTGCCCGGTGATCAGGTCTTCGTTCGGGATCAGGTATTCCTTGCCGTCGCGTGTGACCACCGAGACGTAGCGGGCGCCGAGCGAGTTGATCCAGCCGAAGGTATCGCCGAGCGAGATCACGTCACCCGGTTTGATCGATTTGTCGAGCAGGATGATCACGCCCGAGACGAGGTTCGACACCACCTTCTGAAGCCCGAAGCCGAGGCCGATACCGATGGCACCGGAGAGCACGGCGAGGCCGGTCAGGTCGAAGCCGACCGCCTTCAGGCCAAGGAAGAAGGCCGCGCCGAAGAGGACGATTTGCAGGACCTTGATGATCAGTTCCTGCATCGAGGGCGAGATGTCTTTGTTGGTGCGGATCTTGCCCTGCGCGCCCTTGAGGATGACGCGGGCGAAGAAGAACAGCAGACCGGTGATGATCAGTGCCTTCAGCAGCCCGAGGACCGAGAGGCGGAACTCGCCCACCTCCAGCGCGACGCCTTCCATCAGGTCGGAGGCGCCCTCCCAGAGGCCAAGGAAGTAGAGCGTGACCCAGATCCACGCGCCCCAGCGCACGACGCGGCGAAGAAACTGGTTGCGGATCAGGCGGGTGGCGAGGCCGATGATCAGCCAAGCCGTGGCAATGGTGGCCACGATGCCGATGATGTAACTGCGGGAGGGCCAGGTGACCTCCTTCATGATCCAGAAGGTGGCCCATGAGAACATCACGAAGAAGATCAGCGTGAGGCGCTGTTCGAGCACCAGCAGCACGCGGAGCTGCCACTTCGGTCGGCCCTCCAGCGTGCGCATCCAGCCACGCATGCGGGGCGACACTGCCTTGCGGACCAGCCATGCGGCGGCGAAGAGGCCGACGACGATGGCAAGTTGGTAGAGCCGCCAGGGCTGGAGCATGGAGACGAGGAAGCTTTCTGCCAGCCCGAGAAGGCCGGTGAAATGCTGTTGCAGCGCTTCGATCTGCTGTGACTGCTCGTCGGGGTTCATCCGATCCCACCTCCCCCGCTATCGTGGCACGGCGAGAGAACTTGGGGCAAGTGTCTGGCGACACGGCAGATTCCGCACCAAAACTGCCGACAGAGGGCCTCGCACCACCCCACGGGGGAGGTGGCGGCACAGGCGCGACTCCTCTTGCCGCAAAGGCCTTGCGGGTGTATCTCCCCGGGTCATGAGAGTGGTTTTCGATATGGACGACCGGGCCCGCCTGCCGTGGCGGTTCTTTGGCGCGACCCTGACGATCCTCGCCTCGCTATGAGGCGCGGCGCCATTGGTGCGCCCTCCAGACTCGAACCCCCAAAGACTATCAAGGGAGAGGACCGATGTCCCCCAAGACACTCTATGACAAAATCTGGGATGCCCATGTGGCCCATGAGGCCGAGGATGGCACCTGCCTGCTCTACATCGACCGGCACCTCGTTCACGAGGTGACCAGCCCGCAGGCCTTTGAAGGGCTGCGCATGTCGGGCCGCAAGGTGCATGCCCCCGACAAGACCATCGCCGTGCCTGACCACAACGTGCCCACCACGGCGGGCCGCGACGACCCGAGCCAGATGACGGAAGACAGCCGCATTCAGGTGGAGGCGCTGGACAAGAACGCCAAGGAATTTGGTGTGCATTACTACCCGGTCAGCGACATCCGTCAGGGTATCGTGCACATCGTCGGCCCCGAGCAAGGCTGGACGCTGCCCGGCATGACCGTGGTGTGCGGCGACAGCCACACCGCCACCCACGGCGCATTTGGTGCGCTGGCCCACGGCATCGGCACCTCGGAGGTGGAGCACGTGCTGGCCACCCAGACGCTGATCCAGAAAAAATCGAAGAACATGAAGGTGGAGATCACCGGCCAGCTCCGGCCCGGCGTGACCGCGAAGGACATCACCCTCAGCGTGATCGGCCACACCGGCACCGGCGGCGGCACTGGCTACGTGATCGAGTATTGCGGCGAGGCGATCCGCGCGCTGTCGATGGAAGGCCGGATGACCGTGTGCAACATGGCCATCGAAGGCGGCGCCCGTGCCGGCCTCATCGCCCCCGACGAGACCACCTATGAATACGTCAAAGGCCGCCCCCACGCCCCCAAGGGTGCGCAGTGGGAAGCCGCGCTGAACTGGTGGAAGACGCTCTACTCGGATGATGACGCCCATTGGGACATGGTCATCACCATCAAGGGCGAGGATATCGCCCCCGTGGTCACATGGGGCACCTCGCCCGAGGACGTGCTGCCGATCACCGAGGTCGTGCCTGCACCCGAGAGCTTCAAGGGTGGCAAGGTCGAGGCCGCGCGGCGCTCGATCGAGTACATGGGGCTGACGGCGGGCCAGAAACTGAGCGATATCGAGATCGACACGGTCTTCATCGGCTCCTGCACCAATGGCCGGATCGAAGACCTGCGGGCCGCCGCGGCGATCCTGAAGGGCAAGAAGGTGAAGGACGGGATGCGCGCCATGGTGGTGCCGGGCTCCGGCCTCGTGCGGGCGCAGGCCGAGGAAGAGGGCCTTGCGGACATCTTCAAGGAAGCCGGTTTCGAGTGGCGCCTCGCGGGCTGCTCGATGTGCCTTGCGATGAACCCCGACCAGCTGGCCGAGGGCGAGCGCTGCGCCTCCACCTCGAACCGAAACTTCGAGGGACGGCAAGGCTACAAGGGCCGCACCCATCTGGTAAGCCCGGCCATGGCGGCTGCGGCAGCGATCACCGGCAAGCTGACCGACGTTCGGGAGATGATGTGAGCGCCCTCGCTCCGCATAAGGTTGGCCCTTGGGGCGAGCTCAGCGCGCTGGATAATCCCGGCGGGCTGGTGCTCGTGCCCATTCCCTCCTTCGCGGAAGTGATGACCCTCGTAAACAAGAGCGACGGACCGCTCACGGAAGCCGAGTTCGACACGGCCAAGGCCCGTGCCGTGACCATCGCGCTGCCGCAGGCGGAGGCCGAGGAGTTCCTCGCCCCGCGTGGCCCCGATACTGAAACCTACGGCGATTACCTGGCGGCCCATGCCGCCCGGACCGCCGGATAAGGACGACCGATATGGAAAAATTCGACAAACTCACCGGGATCGCGGCGCCCATGCCGCTGGTCAACATCGACACCGACATGATCATCCCCAAGGTGTTCCTTAAGACGATCAAGCGCTCCGGCCTTGGCGTGAACCTCTTCGACGAGATGCGTTATGACCGGCAGGGCAACGAGATCGAGGATTTCGTACTGAACAAGCCGGCCTACCGCGAGGCCAAGATCATCGTCGCGGGCGACAACTTTGGCTGCGGCTCCTCGCGCGAGCATGCGCCCTGGGCGCTGGCCGATTTTGGCATCCGCTGCGTGATCTCCACCAGCTTCGCCGACATCTTCTACAACAACTGCTTCAAGAACGGCATCCTGCCGATCGTGTTGCCGCAGGAAGACGTCGACAAGCTGATGGACGACGCCGAGCGCGGCGCCAATGCGGTGGTGACGGTGGATCTGGAAGCGCAGGAGATCACCGGGCCGGATGGTGGAAAGGTGACCTTCGATCTGGACCCGTTCAAAAAGCACTGCCTGCTGAACGGGCTGGATGACATTGGCCTGACGATGGAGAAGGCCGCCAGCATCGAGAGCTTCGAGGCGAAGGCGGCGCAGGAGCGGCCCTGGGTTTGACGCTCGGCTGAGAACAGCAGAAGGGGGCCTTTGCGGCCCCCTTTTTTGTTGGGTGGCGCGCTACAGCGCCAATGCGACCGGAGTGCGCGCGCCGCCGAAATGCTTGGCGTTGAGCTTGAGCATCAGGGCGACGGTCGCCAGTTGCAGCAGAAGCGCCGGTGCCGAGGCGGCCCAGTAGACGGCGGAGAACTTCTCGATCGCGCCTGCGCCGACGAGACCTTTATTCACGAAGAACTGCAGCATTGCGGAGAGCGCCACGCCGGGACAGACCAGCGCATAGCTGGCGGGGGAGCGCTCGGGGCCGGAGATGAAGCGGGCGAAGTAGCCCTGCGCCCGCAGAACCGTCAGCCCGAAGAGGGCGGTGACGAGTTGCAGGGCAAGGAGCGGTAGCAGCAGGGTGAAGCTGGCCGCCGGGCCGCCGTGCCCATCAAAGTGGACATGCAGCCCGTGGCTCTGGCGGAGCCAGGCGATGGCGACAACGGTCAGGAGCGGGATGGCGATGAGCAGGGTCGGCGCGGCCTCGGGGTTGGCGCCGTGCTCCATCATGGCGCGCAGGCCCATGATCATGGTGACCAGTGCGATCACCAACGCCAGCAGAATGAAGAAGCTTGAGAGCATGAGCGAGACCGCCACGGTTGCCTTGACCACGCTCATAGCGGCGGGCGCGGCGAGGCCGACACCCACCATGGCAAAGGCGAAGGCGGGCAGGGTCTGGGAGAAGCTGTTGTTACTCGCACAGTCGATGCCACCCTTTCCGATCCGCTCGGCGAGGAATCGGCCATAGAGCCTGAGCCCGTAGCCGCCGATGGCGAGGAAGGTGACCATGGCGAGGGGGAAGAGATATTCGACCACATTCCACAGCCCGGGCACGAAGACGAGGCCGAGGATGAAGCTGCCGTTCACCGCCATGGCCAGCGCCAGCGGCACGGCCATGAGTTGGCTGCCTGCGTTAAAGCCCATGAGCGCATCGAAGCCCGGCGTTGCGCGGAAGGCTGCGAGGGTGCGCAGATTCCAGACAAGCGAGCGGAGCATGAGGAAGGCGAAGGTGGCGATGCCGGCCCATGCGGTGACGATCATCGCCTTCGTCAGCAGAGTGCCTGCGAGGAAGGCGGCGAGGATATCTTCGAATACCGGAACGGTCTGGCCGGGGTGCGGCACCCAGAACATCAGGTAGAGGAAGAAGGTGACCATAAGGCCACCCGCGCCGAGGGCGGCGAGGAAGTAGAGAGGCACGTAGCCTGTGCGGGATCGGGGTTGCATGATCAGGTCTCCTTGATGAGTCCCGATGATATTATATTCTATTTTATGAATATGTCTTGATCCAGATCAACCTCGGCGACCTGCCCGGCAGAATGTGGCTCTCCGCCTGAGGTGAGTGTTTTCTTCGGTGATTCAACTAATCCGTGTCGGCTCCAGGCGCAGGGCGGGTTCGCGTTGGGGCGAATTTTGCTGCATCCACAATATGTTGCGATCGCACCCCGGACGGCCACCTTTCTGCCAGCAATTTGATGCAAAGCCGCACCAGTTGGCCCGCGAAACTGCCAAATTGATTTCGTTAACCTTAACCGAACCTTGTGGTGGCAAACGAAAGACGGCAAAAATTGGGCAAAGTTGAGGCATACCGTCTTAATCGGCGGAACACCGCGGACAACGGCCTTCGGCAATGCACTGGAGCCGGCTGCGGGAAAGGGATCGAGCAGTGATCACCCGGATCACAGGCGCCTTGGTGCGCGCAGGACTTGTAGCGTTGCTGATTGCAACGCCTTCTCTGCTGCTGCCGCGCATCGGCCCCGATGCCGCGCAGGTCACCGCGCTTCTGGCTCTGTTTGCAGCGGGCCTGACGATCTTTGAATACGCCTCACACTATCCGAGCCTTGTGGAATTTCGGGACGCGCCGCCGTTCAACCGGCTGAGATTCATCACGCTCTTCGTCACCGTCTTCCTGCTGACCATGCTCTGCCGTGGGCAAGTGGAAGAGAGTGGGCTCACCGTGTTCACCGAGGCCGTCGGTCGGCTCATCGGCGATGCGATCGACTTTCCGTACAGCCCTGTGCAACTCGTGCTCCTGAGCCTGCCTGCGTCTGTCAGCCCGGAGCATGTGGACCTCGTGCGCTCGGCGGCGGGTATCTCTTACCTCACTTCGCTGATCTCGCTGGCAGTCTTCGTGATCTACATCCGTGCGGGCGGCTGGCCCACCCGCTCGGGCGCCTTCAACGTTTGGGTGAACCTGCCCACCTTCGACCCGACAACTGGCGGCGATGTGGTGGACCGGCTCAACCGCGACGCAAGGCTCAACATCACCCTCGGTTTCCTGCTACCCTTCGTGGCACCGGCGGTGGCCAAGATGGCGGCAGTGGTGTTCAGCCCGCTCGCGATGGAAGCCCCGCAGACCCTGATCTGGACGATGGCGGCATGGGCATTCCTTCCTTCTTCGCTGTTCATGCGCGGCATCGCCATGGGGCGGATCGCCTCGATGATCGAGCAGAAGCGCCGCCGCACCAGCGAGGCCAAACAGCAAGGCGATGTGACCGACACGCTGGCCACCGCCTGACGCTTGCCGCGGTTGCGGCGCTCCTCTCCACACCTGCATGGGCCGAAACGGTCCGGATCGCGAGCTTTTCACCGGAGCTGACCCGCAAGGGGCCGGGGCTCTTGCTGCGTGACATCCTTCGAGGCGAGGCACAGGTGGAGGCAGTGGTGGAGGTGATCCGCGCGGCCGATGCAGATGTGCTGTTGCTGACCGGCATCGACATGGACGCTCAAGGTGCCACGCTGGAGGCGCTTGAAGGGCGTTTAGCCAAGGCGGGCGCCCCCTACCCTCACCTCTTCACCGCGCCGGGCAACACCGGGGTGCGCAGCGGGCTGGACCTAGATGGCGACGGGCGGGAGGAAGAGCCTGAAGATGCGCAGGGTTTTGGCCGGTTTCCGGGCGAAGGCAGCATGGCGGTCCTCAGCCGTTACCCGTTGGGCGATGTGACCGAGCTGACCACCGTGCTTTGGCGCGATCTTCCGGCGGGCGACCCTTGGTTTGCCTCTGATGAGGCGGCGGCGGTGCAACGGCTCTCTTCCGTGGCGCATTGGGACGTGCCGGTGAAACTGCCGGGGGATACGCTGCATCTGCTGACGCTGTCCGCCACGCCGCCGGTGTTCGACGGCGAGGAGGATCGCAATGGGCGGCGGGCGGAGGATGAGCTGCGAATGTGGCAGATCTATCTGGAGGGTGGCCTCGGCGGGCCGCCGGGTGGGCCTGCGGTTGTGGCTGGGCGCGTGAACGTGGACCCGGTTGATGGCGAGGGGCGGAGGGAAGTGCTGGCGGCGCTGGTGGGCGGCCCGTTGCAAGACCCGAAGCCAGAGGGGCCGGGCGGCGCGGCGGAGGCCGATGCGGGGCAGAGCGGCCCGCCCGCGCAGGATACCGTGGATTGGGACGGCCCCGGCAACCTGCGGGTGGATTACGTGCTGCCGCAGGCCGGTCTGGAGGTGGCGGGCGCCGGGGTGCTCTGGCCGGTGGAAGGCGCCCCGCTAGACGGGCTGAGCCTTGCCACGGCACAGGCGGCGTCGCGCCACCGGCTGGTCTGGGTCGATCTGGTGCTCGATCGCTGAGGACAGCGCCTCGATGAGCGGCGTGGGGCGGAACGCGGGCAGGATATCTGCGAGCGGGGCCGGGTCCAGCCGGTGCGGCATGCGCCACAGGTAGGACATTTCAACGAGGTGACGCGCCATGGGCCAAGCGGGCGCGGCGAGCCGGAGCGGCCACCACGGCATGGATTTGAGCGCAAGACGGCCGCCCCATGCCTGCTCAAGCGCGGCATGCAGCTCGGCGCCGGTGAGGGTGTAACCCGCGAAGGGGACGTCGGCAAAGCGGGGCAGGCTCTTGCGCTGCCCGGCAAGGGCCACGGCGGCGCGGGCGACGTCGGGCAGGAAGGCCCATGCGTGCGGCCTGTCCAGCGGGCCGGGATAGGTGAAGCTGCCGCGCTTCAGCTTGGGGGTCATGATCTTGTCGAACCAGTTGCCTGACGGCTCGGCATCGATGAAATCCCCGGCGCGGAGCAGGATGGTGCGGACACCGGAGGCGGTATAGGCGGCTTCCATCTCGGTGCGGAGGTGCCCGAGAGTGTTGGCGGCCTCGTGCGACGTGCTGGCGGTCAGGAGATCGGGCGCGGCCTCGCCGTAGGGGTAGACGTTGGCCGGGATCAGCACGGTGGCGCCGGTCGCCTGCGCGACCTCGATGATGCGGTCGGTCTGGCCGGGCAGATCGCGGGCCCAGTGCTGATAGGGCGGGTTCCAGCCGTTGACGATGACATCGACGCCCCATGCGGCATCCCACAGATCGTCACGGCTGCGGTCGAACAGGCGCACGCGCCAGCCCGACTCGCAGAAGGCCATGTGGGCGTTGCGGCCAAAGCGGCCGGTGGGGCCGAGGATAAGGGCTGTTCCGGGCATTGGTCTGTCTCCGGGCTGGTGTCGATGGGAGGACCCTGAGCTATTCATCTGCAAATGTGAATTGCATAAACATGAAGGTCATGTATTCATTTTTGAATGGCCAACTTTCTCTCTTCCCTCGACTGGTCGCGCGTGCAGGCCTTCCTTGCCGTGGTGGACACAGGCTCGCTCTCTGGCGCAGCGCGCCAGCTTGGCACCAGCCAGCCGACGCTGGGGCGGCAGGTGAAGGCCCTGGAGGAGGCGCTGGCCACCCGGCTCTTCAGGCGCGAGGCGAAGGGGCTGGCGCTGACCGAGGCGGGCGCGGCTCTGGTGGAGCCGGCGCGGGCGATGCAGGAGGCGGCGATGCGGATGCAGCTCACCGCCGCGGGCCGGGAGGAGGAGCTGGCAGGCACGGTGCGGATCACCGCGCCGGTGTCGGTCAGCCGCTGGATGCTGCCCGCCATCGTGGCCCGACTGCGGCGGGAGGAGCCTGAGATTCAGGTCGAACTTGTGCCGAACGACGCCAGCGACAACCTGTTGTTCCGCGAGGCCGACATCGCGGTGCGGATGTATCAGCCCACGCAGCTTGACCTAGTTGCCCTGCGGCTGGGCGACCTGCGGATGGGGCTCTATGCCGCCGAGAGGTATTTGGAGGGGCGCGAGCTGCCGACGGAATTTGCCGCGCTGATGCAGATGGACCTTGTGGGCAATGACCGGGAAGAGCGGATCATCCGGGGGATGCGCGAGTTCGGGATCGCCGCTGACCGGCACAGCTTTGGCGCACGGGTCGATGACCAGTCGGTCTATTGGGCGCTGGTATGTGCAGGCTGCGGGCTGGGCTTTGGCCCCTGCATGGTGGGCGACGTGGAACCGGGCGTGGTGCCCGTGCTGCGCGGCCCGCCGGTGCCCTCGCTACCGATGTGGCTGGCCGCCCATGAGGAGGTGCGGCGGGTACCGCGCGTGGTCCGGGTGTGGGATGCGTTGGCCGAGGCCTTGCCGCCTTTGCTTGACCCTGCTGCACCAAGGGCGTAGGCCGTCGCGCGACCCTGTTTTGCAAAGACCTGCGAGGAGACCGCGATGAGCAACCCTTCCCTTCTGATCCTGCCCGGCGATGGCATTGGCCCCGAGGTGATGGCCGAGGTCCGCAAGGTGATCGACTGGTATGGCGACAAGCGCGGCCTCAAGTTTGACGTGTCCGAGGATCTGGTGGGCGGCTGCGCCTATGACAAGCACGGCACGCCGCTGCATGACGACACCATGGCCAAGGCGCAGGAGGTAGACGCGGTTCTGCTGGGTGCCGTGGGCGGCCCGAAATACGACAACCTCGATTTCAGCGTGAAGCCCGAGCGGGGGCTTCTGCGCCTCCGCAAGGAGATGGACCTGTTCTCCAACCTGCGCCCAGCCCAGTGCTTCGACGCGCTGGCCGACTTCTCGTCGCTGAAGAAGGATGTGGTGGCGGGCCTCGACATCATGATCATTCGCGAGCTGACCTCCGGCGTCTACTTCGGTGAGCCGCGCGGGATCATCAAGGAAGGCAATGAGCGCGTTGGCATCAACACCCAGCGTTACACCGAGAGCGAGATCGCCCGGGTGGCGCGCTCGGCCTTCGAACTGGCCAAGAAGCGTGGCAACAAGGTCTGCTCGATGGAGAAGGCCAACGTGATGGAGAGCGGCATCCTGTGGCGCGACGTGGTGCAGGAGATCCATGACGCGGAGTACCCAGAGGTCGAGCTGAGCCATATGTATGCCGACGCGGGCGCAATGCAGCTGACCCGCTGGCCCAAGCAGTTTGACGTGATCGTCACCGACAACCTGTTCGGCGACCTGCTGTCGGACCTCGCCGCCATGCTGACCGGCTCGCTGGGCATGCTGCCCTCCGCCTCGCTCGGCCTGCCGATGGCGAACGGCCGCCCGAAGGCGCTTTACGAGCCGGTCCACGGCTCGGCGCCCGACATCGCGGGCACCGGCAAGGCGAACCCGATTGCCTGTATCCTCAGCTTTGCGATGGCGCTGCGCTACTCCTTCGACGAGGGCGCAGAAGCCGACCGGCTGGAGCAGGCGGTGAATGCGGTGCTGGCCAAGGGCCTGCGCACGGCGGACCTGCTGGGCGAAGAGGGCGTGCAGCCCGTGAGCACCGCCGAGATGGGCGATGCGATCGTGGTGGCTCTGGAAGAGTCGCTCTGAGGCTGACGGATGCTGGGGGGCCAGCCCCTCCCCGGGAATATTTGCAGCAAGAAAATGCAGGCGGGGTGGGGACAATTTTAGACGAATTGTTCTGATTCAGATCGGGAAGGCGCTTTCGAACTCGGAAGCGCCTTTTTTGCTGAAGGTGATCAGGCGGGAGCCGTTGGTGCGGGTGGCCCAGCCAACTGTTGTGGCGTGGGTGAGGATTGCCGCGCCGAGGGCGCCTGCGAGATGAGTGCGGCGCTCGGACCAGTCGAGGCAGGCGCGGCAAAGCGGGCGGCGCTTGGCCTTGAGGGGCGCAAGGTCGATGCCCAGCGCGGTGATGCGCGCCTCGCCTTCGGGTGTGAGGGTGATGGCCTCGCGGTCGACGGTGAGTGCGTGCGATGCAGCGAGGCTCTCGAAGATGCGGACGCCTGCCGAACCGGCGAAATGGTCGTAGCAGACGCGGGCCTCACGCAGGGCGAGGTCGCGCGGGCCGGTACGGGTGCGCAGGTGGCCTTTTGAGGCGGCGAGGCCGGCGAGAGCCTCTAGGGCCGAGGCCACCTCGGTTCCGGCAAGCGCGAAATAGTGGTGGCGGCCCTGTTTGCGACGCCAGAGCAGGCCGGCTTCTTCGAGCTTGGCCAGATGCCCCGAGGCGGTGGGTGCAGTGATGCCGGCCTCATGGGCCAGTTCGCTCGCCGTGAGCGCCTTGCCGGAGAGCAAGGCCGTGAGCATGTTGGCGCGCGCCGGATCTCCGATCAGCGCGGCGATGCGGGTTATGTCGGGGCCTTCCTTCATGCGGGCAGCCTGCGGGGTGGCCCGGTGCCGGTCAAGCGGGGATGGTTTGGTGCAGGCCGAAGCATTGGCGGGGCTCGTCGGGGTATGGGGAAGAAAAGGAGCCTGACCATGATCACCTGTTTCATCCGCTACGAGATCGAGCCGACGCAGCGAACGGACTTTGAGCAATATGCCCGCACATGGGGCCAATGCATCCCGCGCTGCGGGGCCGACCTGATCGGATACTTCGCGCCGCATGAGGGTTCGTCCACCCTTGCGTACGGCGTATACTCCCTGCCCTCTCTGGCCGCCTATGAGGCGTATCGCGCGCGGTTGGCCGAAGATCCGCTGGGGCGCGAGAATTATGCCTTCGCGCAGGAAAAGCGGTTCATCCGGCGCGAGGATCGGGCATTCTTCAAGCTGGCATCAGGGAGGACCACATGATTGCAGTGATTTTCGAGGTGGAGCCCGCCGACGGGCGGCGCACGGAGTATTTAGAGCGGGCGGCAGCGCTGCGGGAGAGCCTTGAGGGGCATCCCGGCTTCATCTCGGTGGAGCGGTTCGAGAGCCTCACCACACCAGGCAAGATGCTGTCGCTCAGCTTCTTCGAGGATGAGGCAGCAGTGGAGGCCTGGCGCAACCGGGCGGGGCACCGGGCCCAGCAGGCGGCGGGTCGTGGCGGCGTGTTTGCGGACTATCGCCTGCGGGTGGCAGAGGTGCTGCGCGATTACGGGATGACCGAGCGGGCGCAGGCCCCGCAGGACAGCCGGGAGGCGCACGAGCAGCCCCACGATTGACGCGGCAGTGCAGCATGGTAGCCTCGCCCAAAGCGTTAGCGCCAACACGAGACCCATGCAGACCTCAAACAACATCAAGGGCGCCCTGATGGCGCTGCTCGCCTTTGGCCTCTATTCGGCCCATGACGTGGTGGTGAAAACGCTGGGCGGCAGCTTTACCACCTTTCAGATCATCTTCTTCTCGGTGCTGCTGAGCTTTCCACTAGTGATGCTCATGCTGATGCGGGACACGACGCGGGGAACGCTCATTCCGCAGCATCCGTGGTGGACGGCGCTGCGGACCGGATCGGCGGTGGTGACAGGGCTGTGCATCTTCTACGCCTTCGCCACGCTGCCGATGGCGCAGGTTTACGCGATCATCTTCGCCATGCCGCTGATTATCACCGTGCTCTCGGTGCCGATCTTGGGCGAGACCGTGGGGATGCACCGCTGGGGCGCGGTGATCGTGGGGCTGATCGGGGTGATCGTAGTACTGAGGCCGGGGCAATCTGACCTCGAGTTGGGGCATCTGGCGGCGCTGGTCGGCGCCTGCACCGGTTCGTTGGTGTCGATCATCGTGCGGAAGATCGGGCAGGATGAGCGCTCGGCGGTGCTGCTGCTCTACCCGATGATGGCCAACTTCGTGGTGATGGCCTGCGCCCTGCCCTTCGTTTACGTGCCGCTGGAACTGCATGAGCTGGGGCTGCTCGGGCTGATGGCCGCGTTGGCCTTCGCGGGAGGGCTGTGCTCGATTCTGGCCTACAAGGCGGGCGATGCGGCGATCGTCGCGCCGATGCAATACAGCCAGATGCTCTGGGCCGCGTTCTACGGCAGTTTCTTCTTTGGCGAGACGGTCGACCGGGTCACGTGGATCGGCGCCGGGATCATCATCGCGAGCGGGATCTACATCGTACTGCGGGAGAGCTTTGGCGGGCGCTCCACCGCCCATCCGGTGCTGCAGAACCGCTCCCGGGCCGAAACCGGCACCACGCCACGGGTGCGACTGCTCGGGCGGCTCGTGGGGCGGGTGGCGCAGGAAAGCGACTGAAGGGCTTGCATTGCCCTGCGGGGCGCGATACAGCCCGCGCCACGGTCGGAGTGTAGCTCAGCCTGGTAGAGCACTGTCTTCGGGAGGCAGGGGTCGGAGGTTCGAATCCTCTCACTCCGACCAATACATCAAACAGCTTTGGCGCATGTGAGACAGTGATCCTAGTGACACTAAATCACGGCGTTACCGTGAGATGTGTTCTGCGAACTCATCGAACAGATCCGTGGACCCCATCTGTCCGCCTTTCAGCAGAACCCGCATGCCGTTTCGTTTGCCGTCGGCGTGGCTTGCGGAGCAGATGCAGGCGCCCTGCCCCATGTCGGTGAGGTAGTCCAGCGCCGTAAAGCCGAGGCGTGCGACGATGCGGCTCGAGGTGTCGCCGCCGGCGAGGCCAAGGGCGCGGAGCGGGTGCTGGGCTGCGATGCTCTCCACCAGCTCGGCGCAAGCATCGGCGAGGGCATCGGGGCTGCGGTGGTAGCTGGCGTCCGGATCGAGGTGGAGGAGGAGTGGCTGGCCGGTTTTCAGGCTGTCTGCCAGCGCGCGGGGGGCTGCCGGATCGTCGAGCATCTCGGGGGCCAGTCGCACACGCTTGTAGGACCGTGCTGCCTTGACCTGTGCGGCGGTCACCGCGGAGCGTGATCCGGCGAAGGAGAGCACGGCACCGGGTGGCGCAGGTGGCGCTGACGGCGCGACGATGCCCTGCCCTGTGCTGTGGATTTCGGCGACCGAGCTGGCGCCGATCAGCAGTTGACGGCCGCCGGCCAGTTTTAAGGCCTCACGGATCTTCCCGAGATCATCCGGGCGCATTACGTCGATCAGCGCTGGGCCATCGGTGAGCCGGGTGGCGACCGCGCGTGGGTCTTGCAGGTCCGGCACGGTGATCCGGGTCAGAGGGCCGAGGCCCTGGGCCGCAAGATGCAGGCCAAGGTCGGCCTCCTGCATCGGCG
The DNA here is from genome assembly GCF_019801175.1 of Vannielia litorea. Lineage (NCBI taxonomy): Bacteria > Pseudomonadati > Pseudomonadota > Alphaproteobacteria > Rhodobacterales > Paracoccaceae > Vannielia > Vannielia litorea. The sequence goes on along the minus strand of NZ_JAHVJR010000003.1, from coordinate 118,926 downwards.
TAACCGGGTGGCAGGACATCACCGGATGCCGGTCGATCCGGTGCACCGCGCTATCGGGGCCACGGGCAAAGAGCGTGCCAAAGGCACAGTAGCGGCCAAGGCTCGGTTGCCCGCCGATGACCGCCGTCACATCGGGTTTGAACCGCTCGATGAGCTGCTGCGCCACGGCTCCGATCGAGCCGATATGCGGGGCGGAATCGAAGGTGGAGCAGGTTTTCAGGTGCAGCACCTGCGGCGCCTCGCGGGCGATCACTGGCCAGAGCCGCTCCACAACCTGCACAGCCCGCTCCGGCGGCAGCGAGCGCAGGTCGGTGGCGATGCCCAGCACATCAAGCCCCTGTTGCGGCGCGGCCTCGCCCGTCACCAGACGCGCGGTGAATCCGCCGCGTGCATAGGTGGCGAGGCTGTCGGAGGCGCCGGTGAAATCATCACCCAGAAAGACGATCCGGGCGCCCATCAGCGCGTGCCGAAGAAGTCGAGCGCGGCGGCGAGGGCCGGGCGACCGGTGGCCGCTTGAGCAAGGGTTTCGCCAGCCGAGAGCGCCTCGTAAGCTTCACGCAGTGAGGCGATGCCCGCCGCAGGTCCGCCGGGGTGGGCGAGGATGCCACCGCCGCACATGAACATCAGGTCGGCAGATCCGGCCGCCTCCAGAGCCGAGCCGAGGGTTCCGGCCCATTGGCCCGAGGAGAAGGCGGGCATTACCGCGTCGTCGCATCCCTCGGCGAGTGGCGCGAGGCAGGCGCGGGCGGCCTCTGTGACCTCCTCCGCCGAGTCGACGAACTTGCCGCCGATCCCATGCACATGCATGTGGTCGACCCCGGCCAGCCGGTAGAGCGCCTGATAGGCAGGGAAGGCCATGCCCAGCGCCGGGTGGCGGCTCATCGCGCCGAAGCCGTTGCGGTGACCGTGGATTGCGAGCGGCGTGTGGGCGCGGAGGGTTTCCATCGCCGAGAGGCCGCACCAATTGAGCGAGGCCATTACGCAGGTGCCGCCGTGCTCGGCCACAAGGTCGGCGTGGCGGCGCATTGCATCCGTCTCGTCGGTGATGTTGAAGGCCATCATAACCCGGCGGCCAGAGGCATCCTCGGCGCGTTTGATTGCGTCCATCACCAGTGGCACCCGCTGCGCCAGTGGCGCGACATCGGGGTTGGCGCAGATCTCGTCATCCTTGATGAAGTCCACACCCGCCGCGCAAAGCTCGGCCACCAGCGAAGCAATCGCCTCGGGGGTCATCCCCACGTTGGGCTTGATGATGGTGCCAAACACCGGGCGGCCCTGCACGCCGAGGCTCGCCCGCGTGCCCGCGATGCCCTGAGCGGGGCGCGGGTAGCGGGCGCGGTAGGCGGCCGGGATGGTTACGTTCAGCAGCTTCAGCCCGCTGACTTCGCCCAAGTCGTAGAGGTTGCCCGAAACGGTGGCGGCCAGCGTCGGCAGGTTCTTCCCGATATTTCCGACAGGAAAGGCGATGCGCACCCGCGCCCGGCGGAATGGCCCCGGCGCGCCCTTGCGGGTGATGTTGGCGGAGGCGAGCGACGGCTCTGCCACTTCGCCCAACTCGTCGATGCTCAGCACCTCGGCGGCGGACCGCGCACGCAACTCGTCGGTCTCGCCCGCCACGCGGACGAAGGTGCCCGACGATTGCTCGCCCGCCATCATCGCTGCCATATCAGCGAGCGGAAATGGCGTTTCGATCAGGTAGTCGGCGATGACGCGCTCCATCAGATTGCGGAGAGGTCGGGGAAGGGGCGCACCGGATCTGTGCCATCCCAGCCCTTGGATGCCTCGCGGATCATGTCGAACATCCGCCCCTTCGGCCCCATCACCTCGGAAAGCTCTATGCAGGTGCCGGGGTGATGCTCCTGCGCAAAATACACGAACCTGCCGTTCTGGCCGACAGTGCCGGACATCTTCACGGTGAAACCGCGGGCCTCCATCATCGCCAGATCGTCATCAAACTGTGTGGTCCAGAAGGCCACATGCTGAAGCCCGCGCAGGCCCTTTTGCATGTAATCGCGATACATGGAGGGCACATCATTGCGGGTCTGGATCAGCTCCACCTGCATCTCGCCCGAGTTCGCCAGCGCCACCGAGTTATGCGGCACATAGCACTGCCCGTCGTAGGTGTAGTTCTCGATTGGCACCTGCGGGTTGTAGAACCACGGGCCTACGCCCATGACCTCGGACCAGTGCTTCATGCCGGCCTCGATATCGTCCACCACGATACCGAGTTGCCGGATCGGGCCGAGTAGATTGCTCATGGGAGCCTCATTTCATTAGTGTTTCGGGGAGCCAGGTCGAGAGCGCCGGAACGGCGGAGACGACCAGAAGCGAAAGCAGGAGCGGGATGAAGAAGGGCATCACCCCGGCGATGACGCGGGTGATGGGCATCTTCGTGATGATGGTGATCATGTAGAGGCTCATGCCGACGGGCGGGGTGAGCAAGCCGATCATCAGGTTGAGTACGAAGACGATGCCCAGTTGCAGCGGGTCCACCCCGGCAGCGGTGAGCGCAGGGGCAATAATCGGCGCGATGATCAGGATGGCGGCGATGCTCTCCAGCACCATGCCGACAACCAGCAGCAGGATGTTGACCAGCAGGAGCAGGAGCAGCGGGTTCTCGGTGAGGCCGAGCAGCAGGGCGGAGACCTTCATCGGAACCTGATCGAGCGTCAGCACCCAGGCGAAAAGCGCCGCCGTGGCCACTACGAAGAGGATGTTCGCCGTGGAAGTGGTGGTATCCTTCAGCGCCTCGAAGAGCCCGCGCAGGGTGAGGCTGCGGTAGATGAACACCCCGATGAAGAGCGCATAGGCCACGGTGACGCCCGCCACCTCTGTCGGCCCGAAGTAGCCCGACATGAGGCCGCCGATCAGCAGCACCGGGGCGAGCAGCGCCGGAAAAGAGATGGCGGCCTTGCGTGCAATGTCGGCGGGGCGGGCGGCGATGGTGTCGCGCGGGAGCGATTTGACGCGGGCCAGCACGCCGACCTGCACCATGAGCAGGGCGGTCAGCAGCAGCGCCGGGACGATGCCCGCCAGAAGCAGTTGCACGGCGGAGACATTGGCGACCGAGGCATAGATGATGATCGGGATCGAGGGCGGAAAGATCGGGCCGATGGTGGCGGCGGCCACGGTGAGCCCGGCGGCGAACTCGGGCTTGTAGCCCTGCCGCGTCATCTGGTCGATCTGGATTTTGCCGAGCGCCCCGATGTCGGCCAGCGCGGCGCCGGAGACGCCGGAGAAGATCAGGGAAACGAGGATCGAGACCTGCGCCACCGCGCCCCGGATCCGGCCCAGCACCATGCGCACGAGATCGAAGAGGTGGGTGGTGACCCCGGTCGCATTCAGCAGCGAGGCCGCGCAGATGAAGAGTGGCACGGCAAGCAGCGGCGAGCTGTCGAGCGCGTTGAGGCTGCGCTGCGCCAGCACCGAAACCGGCAGCCCCTCGGTCACGATCACCACGGCGGCGGAGAGGCCGAGGCAGACCGCCACCGGCGCACCTGCGATCAGCAGGACGAAAAAGATGGTCAGCAGCAGGGCGGTCATGCGGTTTTGAGTGCCTCTTCTTCACCCGTTTCGCCGTAGGGGGCGGAGGGGGCGCCGCCGCGCAGGGTGGTCACGATCCGCTCCAATGCCACGAGGGCCAGAAACAGGGAGCCGGTCAGCGCGAGTGAATAATAGACCCAGTTGGGCACCCGCATCGCGGGCGTCAGGAACTTGCCGGCGCGGGGCAGAAACTCGGCAAAGCTCCAGAGCAGCAGCGCGGCGAAGGCGAGGGTGGCCACATCGGACACCAGACCGAACCAGCGGGCGGCACGCGGGCCCAGCATGTCGGGGAGCATCGTGACCGCCACCAGCGAGCCACGGCCCGCGAGCAGAGGCACCGAGAGAAACACCAGCCCGATGCAGGAGAACCTCGCCAGCTCATCGGCCCAGGGCAGGCCCACATCGGCAAAATTCCGGGCCGAGACCTGAAGCACCACCAGCCCAGCCATGAGGGCGAGAAGGGTGAGGCCGAGCCCCACCCCCCATCCCGCAAGGCGGGCCAATATGTGCCGCAGGCGCGCCAAGGATCAGGCCGAGACGGCGGCGATCTTGGCGTAGAGGTCGCCGTACTCGGCGCCGAAGCGCTCGTCGACCAGCTTCGACACGCCCTCGCGGAAGCCGGCAAGGTCGAGCCCGTCTTCTTCGCCGATCACGGTCATGCCGAGATCGCGAAGCTGCTGGGTCTCGCCTTCCTCGTTGTCGAGGATCGCCTTGGTGGCCTTTTCGCGGGTCTGGGTCGAGGCCTCGCGCACGGCGTCCTTCTGGGCGTCAGTCATGCCCTGCCAGACATCTTCGTTCATCACCACCACTTCGGCATTGCTCATGTGGCCGGTCAGCATGAGGTGGCTCTGCACCTCGTAGAGCTTGACGTTGAGCACCACGTTCACCGGGTTCTCCTGCCCCTGCACCACGCCGGTGGCCAGCGCGGTGGGCACCTCCGACCAGTCGACCGGCACCGCGACGGCGCCCATGCCTTCGACGGCGGTGGTGTAGATCGGGAAAGGCACGGCGCGGATCTTCACGCCTTCGAGGTCGGCCGGGCCCATGACCGCCTTGGAGCAGGTCAGGTTGCGGCGGCCGAAGTAGTGGGCATAGATCACCCGCACGTTGGCGGCGGCGATGAGGCCCTCGTTCAGCTCCTGCATCACCGGGCTTTCTACGTCCGTCACCGCCATCAGGTGGTCGATGTCACGGTAGAGGTAGGGCGTGTCGAGCGCGGCGAAGGGCTGGTAGAGCGAGCCGAGCGCCCCGGCGGTGTTGTGCGAAAACGCAATGGTCCCAAGCGAGACGGCTTCGGCCAGCTCCTGCAACTTGCCCAGCTGGCTGTTGGGGAAGACCTGCACCTCGATATCGCCGCCCGAGGTCTGGCCGAGGGCTTCGGCAAACCAGTCGGCCTGCGCCCCGGCAACCGAGGCGACCTCGTTGTTGTGGCCGTAGCGCAGCGTGGTGCTCTGCGCGAAGGCGGGCCGCGCGACAAAGGGCGCGGCCACGGCGGCGCCCCCGAGGGCCAGCACGGAGCGGCGGTTGAAACCGTTGAATTTTGTCATGTGTCTCCTCCCGATATATGTGAGTTCTTGTGAGGGGTTTGCGCGGGAACATTGCCCGTATAACTCACAAAACGCGGCATTTGACGAAAGGTAGAAGTTCTGAGCATGATTGGTCCAGTACTTTAAATTGAGGGTTTTTGAGGGGTTTCTACCGATGATGGATACGGCAAAAAAGCCGTTGCTTACCGATATCGCGGCGCGGGCCAATGTGTCGCTTGCCACGGTGGACCGGGTGGTCAACCGCCGCAAGGGCGTGTCGGAGCGCACCCGGCGCCGCGTGCTCGAAGCGGCCCGTGCGTTGGGCTACATCGGCGAGGAGGAGGCCGCGCATATCGGGGCCGAACGCGCGCTGAACATCGCCGTCCTGCTGCCCGCTGGCACCAACCCATACCTCCGGCTGCTAGGCGAGCGGGTGAAGGCCCGCATCGGGCTGGCGGGCGCGAGCGACCCGTTCTTGCGGTGCCTCTTCATCGAGAGTTTTGACGCCGATGCGCTGGCGGAGGCCCTGCGCAAATGTGCCGACTGGGCCGATGGCGTGGCTTTCTTCGCCATCGAGCACCCCAAGGTCCGCGCGGCGGCGGAGGAGATCGCTGCACGCGGCGTGCGGCTCGTCACCCTCGTGTCCAACCTCGGCGAGCGGGCGGGTGTGGCCCATATCGGGCTCGACAACCACGCGGTGGGTCGCACCGGCGGGCTGCTTGTCGGGCGCTTGGCCGGGCGGACCGAAGGCGCCGTGGCGCTGGTGGCCGGGTCCCGCAACTATCGCGCCCACAGTGACCGGGAGGCCGGGTTTCTGAGCCTGATCGACGAGATGTTTCCGGGGCTGACGCTCGTTGGGCTGCGCGAGGGCCATGACGACGCGGGCGAGAACTACCGCCACACCCTTGCCCTGCTGGACCAGCAGCCTAACCTCGTGGGCATTTACAATGTCGGCGGCTCCTCCGGCGGTATTACCCGCGCGCTGCGCGAGAGGGGCCGTGAGGATGTGGTGTTTGTCGGACACGGGCTCACAGCAGACACCCGCCGCGCCCTGTTGGACGGAACGATGGACGCCGTCTTCGACCAAGACCCGGATGTGCTTCTCGACCGAGGCATACACAGTTTGACACATCGGGAGTCCGCCCCCGCACCGCTGAAGCTGGATATCTACTTTCGAGAGAACCTGCCGTGATGACTCTGGCGCGTGATATCAGGTCGGCCTTCGTTCGGGGGCTATGCGCCGGAGTGAAGGCTTAACCGCTTTGCGAAGCACTTGGTGCCAGCAATCCGACGCGCAGCATTTTAAACCTATTGGCCTTTCTCCAGCCAACGCCTCAGCTTGGCCTCTCCCAGCGACATGCCCTCAAGGTTCAACAACCCGCGTGACAGCGCTAGCGCCACCGCACGGGCGCGGGAGTTGAACACCGGGCCCTCATCGTCGTGCGGCTGCTGGTCTATGCCTAGCTTCTCGTAGAGCTGCTTCAGGCGGCTCTGCACCGAGCGGGTCGATATGCCCCTCCGTGCCGCAATGGCCTTGTCTGTTAGGCCAAGCGCAATGTCGGTCAGCACCTCGAACTCTGTGTTCGACAGACCCTCGTGCAAGTCCATCGCCCGCTGCTGAACGCCGCGCACCTCGCGATCGATAATGCATTGGTCCTCAAGAAAAATCCCCATCATCGCGAGGCCAAGCCGTTGGGCCGAGGCGGTCTTCAACACGTAGCCATAGACGGCCTCCTTGGGCACGATCCGGGACACGCCGCGCACGTAGGCCTCGTCGGAGTAGTTGGACCAGAACAGGATGCGCATGTCGGGACGGGTCTCCCAGATCTTCGAGGCGGCGGCGATGCCGCTGACCTCCGGCATCTGGATATCCATCACCACGCCGTCGATCCGGTTGTCCCGCGCAAGCGCCACCGCCTGTTCTCCGCCTTCGGCCTCCAGCACGGCCTCGCAGCCAGGTAGAGCCTCTCGGACGGTGCCAGCGAGGAAGGCGCGGTGAAACGGGTCATCTTCGGCGATGAGAATGTTCATGGAACGCGCTTCCCAGCGGCGGCAAGGGCGGCAGCGTCCAAGGTGCCGACATCGGTGGCTATCGCGGCAGCGGCCTCCGGGGTCTCAGTGCCAGCCCGAACGATTTCGCACGGGATGCTCAGCACCGTCCGGCTGCCAGAGCCCATCGGGTCGCGCTCGAACGCCACGCTCGCGCCGATCAGCGCGGCCCTGATACGGATGTTGTCGACCCCTCGCCCCGACCGGCGCCAGCCCTCAGCGGGCACGCGCCCATCATTTGCTACGGTGACCTCGAGGCAATGCTCACCAACAACGGCGAGGTGCACGTCGATCTTGCTGCATTCGGAATGCTTTACCGCGTTTGTCACTGCCTCCTGCACGATACGAAAAACGGCCAGTTGCAATCGGTATTCCGAACGTTCGAGCAGGTCGCCAGTATCGTCGCTCACAGAGGTCTTGACCCTGCGGTCCAGCCCCTGTGTGGCCCTCTCGAGTTGGGCTTCGATGGCCTGAGACAGACCGAAGAGGTCAAGGATGCCGGGCTTGGTGTTTTCGATGATGCTGCGCAGATCGGTCGTGCAGCGCGAGATGGCCTTGGCGATTTCCTGCAATTCCGCGCTGTCCGGTCCCGGTTGCCCGGCAAGCCGCGAAACGCGCCGGAATACGGCAGATAGGTCGGCGAGGGTCTGGTCGTGCAGTTCCATGCCGAGACGACGGCGCTCGGCTTCCATCGCCTCGGTCAGCCGTTGCGCGCCGTGACGCAGCGAATGCTCCCGCCCGCGTGCCGCGCCCGCGGCCCGCGCAGAGGATTGCGCCTGGTCGGACATGTTGAGCGCGTAGAAATAGGGGGCGATGAGGTCGGCCACGTTCTGAGCCTTGCGCACGTCCTCCTCGCCATAGGCATCGCGCTGCGGCGACGAGAAACTGAGCACGCCGATGACCTCGCCATGCACCGTCAGCGGCACATGAATACGGCTGCGCAGGTTTGCCTCGAAGATCGGCGCGTCATCGGCCCCATCGAAGTGAAACCGCGGATCGGCCCAGGCATCGCCCGTCATCAGGCTGCCCAATTCGCCATTGAGCACCTGCCGCACCGGCGCCAGATCATTCGGGCGGCCCTCGCCATCGCGGTTCCAAACCGTTTCGATGCCTGTTTCCAGCGCGAAATGCTTGGATTTGTCGCCGGGCAGGACCACCGCCACATCGAGGTGGTGATAGTCCAACAGCTTGGACTTCACCGCACCCGCGATGCCGTTGAGAACGTTTTGCAAATCCATCTCGCCCGCCACTGCCCGCGAAATCGCAAGGTAATGAGCGAGCTCGGTTTCCTCCCGGCTGTCCATCCGCATCCTCCTCCTGCGGCCGATGCTACGCCCTCCCGGTGCACCCGCCAAGATACCTGTCTGCGTACTTCTACAGCTTCGATTGCGGGATCCCGCAGGTCGTGCTGCAGAGAGCCGAGAGCGGTTTCCCGTATCCCGACCTGTTGCGCAGGTGCAGGCGGGATAGCCTGAAGGTGGAGGAGACAGAGTTTGGACAGTGGGATGGAGACAGGCGCCAACGCCGCCTCCGCCGCGGGAGGAGATGCGGCAGAGGTTGGGGAAGAACTTGTACTGACATTCGGCACCGAAGAACTGCCGGTGCCGTGGCGGCGCGTTTCGCTCGGGCCGCTGTCTTTCCTGCTTTCCGATCAGTCGATCCGTCGGATTTGCTGGCACGACACCGAGCTTGTGCGGGCTATCAGCTGGCCCATCCGCGACGAGAACTGGGCCACCTACCCTGCCACCACGCTGCATGATGCCACCGCCCGCTCGGGCGGGTGCATCACCGGGCGGATCGAGCAATCCGTGGCCGGTGGGCGGCTGGGGCTGGTGGTGGAGTTTTCCGCCAGCGCGGCGGGGGAGCTTTCGGTTACGGTTACCATGACGCCGGCGGATGGACTCTTCGCCACCAACCGGGCCGGCCTCACCGTGCTGCACCCGATCCTCGGCCTGACCGGCGCGCCTGTGACAGTGACACATTCGGACGGAAGCACTGAGGCGACGGTATTCCCAAAGCACATCAAACCGTCGCAGCCGATGGGAGACATTACGGGCCTCGAATATGCCATCGGCGCCGCAAATGCGGACATTAGCTTTGAGGGCGAAGTCTTCGAGATGGAGGACCAGCGCAATTGGTCCGATGCGTCTTACAAGACCTACTGTGTGCCGCTGAAAGAGCCGTTTGCCTATGAGATCGACGCGCCGATCACTCAGACTGTTCGCGTTTCTCTGAGTGGGGAGACCGCCGCCGACACGCGCAGCGCAACTACGCCCTCGCCGCAATTGGAAACGCTCGACCAAATGGCGCCCGCTCTCGGCCTCGCGCTGGAAGAGGGTTGGCTTGGCGGCGCTGAGATGCAGGAAACCATTGGACTTTGTGGCGCCTCGCACCTGCTGCTCCGCGTAGAGAGTGCCACCAGCCCCGCCTTTCTCGCAAAGGCCGCAACCCTCGCAAGTGCGCTGGCGGCCCCGATCGACACCGAAATGCTGCTCGAAGATGACGCGGCCGAAGATGGGCTTGCTACCCTCGCCGCGCGGCTCGAAGAGGCGGGTATCGCGCCGCGCCGGGTCATCGCCTTGTGCCGCAGCTACCTGCAAAGCTACCAGCCCACAGCACAATGGCCCGAAGGACCCCGCCCGGATTCACTGATCGAGGCGGTGCGGCAGGCCTATCCGCAGGCGCAAGTCGGCGGCGGGGTGCTCACCAACTTCACCGAGTTCAACCGCTGCCGCCCCGACCCGGCGCTCTGCGACTTCATCTTCCACGGTAACTCCGCAACGGTGCATGCCGCCGATGACCTCTCAGTCGCCGAGACATTGGAGGCCCTGCCGCAAGTCTATGCCAGTGCCCAAGCCCTCTCCGCCGGGCAACCCTATCGGCTTGGGCTGGTGTCCATCGGGATGCGGACGAACCCGTATGGCACGAGTGTTTCGGCGAACCTCGAGCAACGGCGTGAAACGATGGCCAGCCCTGACCCGCGGCACCGTGGGCTGTTCGGCGCGGCATGGGCGGTGGGTGTGCTCGCCAGCACCGAGGGCAGCGCCGTGAAGGCGCTCTGCCTCGCCGCGCCCACCGGCCCCTTCGGCCTTGTGCCCACGCCACAGCCCTATGCGCAGCCCGGATTCGACGAGGGCGAACGCTGCGTTGTGCCGCTATTCCATGTTGTACGCGCCGCCCGCGAAATGGCTGGCAACGCACGGGTTACACTGCGCGATCTGCCCGAGGGCGTGATGGCCTACGGCGCGGTCGTAGATGGTTGCGCCCGCCTCATGGTGGCCAACCTTTCGCAAACCACACGTACTGTGGCGCTACCAAAAACCGCCCTGGTATCCGTGTTGGACCGGGCGAGCGCCGCCGCTGCAATGGCCGATCCACGCTGGCTCGACACCACGCCGGAGCAGCGGATTATTAGCCTCGAACTCACGCCCTACTCTGTGGCCTTCGTCACGATGGAGTTGGAGGAATGATCGTTACTATCACTGCCACCCCGCCGCGAACTGCGGTTTCCCGCAAACGATCTGCGCGCAATCCGCTTAATCATCCCGCCGCCCCGGCCTACGGTGCGGCCACCGGAGGAACAGGGCAGCGATCTGGGGAGGGCGTATGCTGAAAGGTGGAATCATCGGCACGGGCTTTTTTGCCGCCAATCACCTGAACGGGTGGAAGGCGGTGGAGGGTGCCAAGATCGTCGCACTCTGCGACCTCGACCAGCAAAAGGCACGGGCGGCGGCCGACAGCTTTGGTGTGGCGCACGTGCATACCGATGCGGGTGAGATGATGCGTGCTCATGGGCTCGACTTTGTGGATATCATCACCACCGCCCCCAGCCATCGCCCCTTGGTCGAACTGGCACTCAGCCATGGCGCACACGTGATCTGCCAAAAGCCCTTTGCCGAAATCATGGCCGACGCCCGCGCCATGGTGGAGGCCGCCGAAGCTGCAGGCAAAACCCTGATGGTGCACGAGAATTTCCGGTGGCAATCACCAGTGCGGCGGGTGATCGAGCTGGTCCGCGCTGGCAGGATCGGTGTGCCGTTCTTCTGCCGTGCCTCGTTTCGCTCGGGGTATGACGTGTTTTCCGGCCAGCCGTATCTCGCGGAGGGCGCGCGCTTCATTATCGAGGACCTCGGCATCCATGTGCTGGACATTGCTCGCGCACTCATGGGCGACGCTGCCCGTGTTTCGGCGGTGACGACCCGGATCAACCCGGCCATCAAGGGCGAGGATGTGGCCACCATCCTGCTGACGCACGAGAGCGGCATGGCCAGCGTGGTCGATTGCTCCTACGCCACCCGCCGCGCGCCCGAGACGTTCCCCGAAACCCTGCTTGAGATCGACGGGCCGAAGGGCTCAATCCGGCTGGACGCAGGCTACAGGCTGACGGTGCAGGCGGAGGGTGCAGAAGAGGTGATCGATGCTTCGCCGCCCCTACTCCCCTGGGCTGAGCGCCCCTGGCACAACATCCAGGAGAGCGTCGTCACGATTCAGCAGCATTTCATCGACAGCCTGTCTGCAGGCACGGCACCCGAAACCAGCGGTGCCGACAACCTGAAGACACTGGCACTTGTCGAGGCCGCCTATGTTTCGGCGGCCGAAGGGAGGAGCGTGGCGACCGACAGCCTCGGCTGAGGCGCCCGCACAACAAGTTCCGGCCGCCCGGAGGACAAGGGGCACCGGACAACACGGAGGAGAGAAAGACATGACGTTCAAGACCAAGCTGATGGCCGCCGCTACGGCCCTGATGACCCTGCCGCTGATGGCATCGGCAGACACCATCGCGATCATCACCCCGAGCCACGACAACCCCTTCTTCAAGGCCGAGGCCGATGGCGCCGCCGCCAAGGCGGAGGAGCTGGGCTACGAGACCATGGTGCTCGTGCACGACGATGACGCCAACAAGCAGTCCGAGCTGTTCGACAGCGCGATTGCCGCAGGCGTGGCGGCGATCATCCTCGACAACGCCGGGGCCGATGCCTCGGTGGCCGCAGTGCAGAAGGCCAAGGATGCGGGCATCCCCTCCTTCCTGATAGACCGCGAGATCACCGAGACCGGCGTGGCGGTGAGCCAGATCGTCTCGAACAACTACCAAGGCGCGCAGCTTGGTGCCGAGGAGTTCGTCGCGCTCATGGGTGAAGAGGGTAAATATGCCGAGCTGGTGGGCAAGGAGAGTGACACCAACGCCGGCATCCGAAGCCAAGGCTACCATGACGTGATCGACCAGTATCCCGAGCTGGAGATGGTTGCCCAGCAAACCGCCAACTGGTCGCAGACCGAGGCCTTCACGGTGATGGAGTCCATGCTGCAGGCGAACCCCGACATCAAGGGCGTGATCTCTGGTAACGACACCATGGCGATGGGCGCATGGGCCGCGCTCGAGGCCGCTGGCCGGACTGATGTGATCGTGGTGGGCTTCGACGGCTCCAACGACGTGCGCGACTCTATCCTCGCGGGCGGCATCAAGGCCACCGTGCTCCAGCCCGCCTATGCGCAGGCTCAAATGGCGGTTATGCAGGCCGACCAGTTTCTCAAGACCGGCTCCACCGGCCTTGACGAAAAACAGCTGATGGATTGCGTGCTGGTGAACGGCGACAACGCCGGCCAGCTCGAAACCTTCGCCCTGCAGTAAGGCCAGGCCGCAAAACTGGGTCCACGCGTGCCGGTCACGCGCGGACCTTGCCGCCTCGAACATGAGAAAGCGCACGATATGAACAGGGTACTCCTGCTCGCACTGGCCGCATCCACGGCGCTGGGCCTCTCGGGCTGCAAGATCGTCTACGATGACGACAAAGATGAAACGGCCATCCCTGCCGGGCCGGAGGGTGACGACGCCCGCAACGAGGCGCGGCTGGAGGAGACCTTCGAGCCACAGCTCCTGCCCTATGTTCGCGACAAGGCGGTGGAGGTGAGCGAGTTGCGCAGCCAGATCGCCGCCGATATCGAAGCAGCCGGAAAATCCCATGCCCAGCGCGGAAGCGGTGCGGGCGCGGCCTGGAACTTTCCGGTCTCGGGCAGCGGCGTGGTGGTGCAAGCCAAACTCGACACGCGCGCGCGAACGTTGGGGCTAGATACAGATGCGGATGGCAGCGCCGATACCACGCTGCAACTCGGCCCGGTCATCAAGGGCACGGCCCTGCGCGATGGCGTGCCGTTCTACAACTTCGACGATTTCCGCGACCAGATCGAATACGCCAAACTCTCCCGCGCCCTGAACGATCGGATCAGTGCGGCGATCACCCTGCCGGAGGGCGACCCGCTGGGCAGCACCGTCAGCTTCCTCGGCGTCACGCCGCTACGCTCGGCCACCGACGCGCTGGTGGTCACCCCGGTGGAGGTCACCTTCCGGCCATGAGCGATACGCAGCAGCACCCAATCGGACTGTCGATCCGCGATGCAGTGAAGGTCTATCCCGGCACCCGGGCGCTGAAGGGCGTGGATTTCGATATCCGCATGGGCGCGGTCAACGTGCTGGTGGGCGAGAACGGGGCGGGCAAGTCCACCCTGATGAAGGTGATCTCCGGCGTGGAGCCGCTCACCGAAGGGCAGATCACCGTCGAGGGGCAGCCGGTGAAGTTCGCCTCCAAGGACGACGCCGTGCGCGCAGGCATCGGCATCGTTTTTCAGGAGTTGAACCTGTTCCCCGAGATGACCGTGGCCGAGAACATCTTCATCGGGCACGAACCCACCCGCGCAGGCTTTCACCTCGACACCAGCAGCGAACGCGCGCGCAGTGCCGCGTTACTCACGAGGCTGGAGCAGGTCATCGACCCTGACACGCCGCTTGGTTTCCTCAAGATCGGCCAGCAGCAGATCGTCGAGATCGCCAAGGCGCTGGCCGAAGATGCCCGCATCCTCATTCTCGATGAGCCCACATCGGCGCTCTCGGCTAAGGAGGTCGAGGTGCTGTTCAAGTTGATCGACGAGTTGACCGCGCAGGGCGTGGGCATCGTCTACATCTCGCACCGGCTCGAAGAGCTGATCCGCATCGGCGACTACATCACCGTGCTGCGCGATGGCGAGATCACCGGATCCCGCAGCATGGAAGGCGTCGATATCCGCTGGATCGTCGAGGCCATGATCGGCGGGGCGCAAAAGGACTTCGCCGCGCCGATCAGCCACGAGCTGGGGGCCGAGGTGTTTCGGGCCGAGGAGGTGGTGCTGCCCAAGATGGGCGGCGGTTACCACGTTGATCACGTCTCGCTCTCAGTGAAGGCGGGCGAGATCGTAGGCATCTACGGGCTGATGGGCGCGGGCCGGACCGAGTTGATGGAATGCATCATCGGTCGTCACCCCTCCAGCTCGCTCGGGCGCTACTTCGTGGAGGGCGCGCCGCTGAAGGCCCGCGCCGTGGCCGACCGCATCGCGCGGGGCATCGCTCTGGTGCCCGAAGACCGCAAGCACGACGGGCTGGTGCAGATCATGGCGATCCGCGAGAACCTCACTCTATCGTCGCTTGGCGAGGTGTCGCGCGGGTTTCACATCGACCTCAAGCGCGAGGCCGGGCGGGCGCTGGAGTTCATCAAGCGGCTCACCATCAAGGTCTCCATCGCCGAGAACCCGGTGTCGTCGCTCTCGGGCGGCAACCAGCAGAAGGTGGTGATCGGGAAGGCGCTGATGACCGGCCCGAAGATATTGCTGATGGACGAGCCCACGCGCGGCGTCGACGTGGGCGCAAAAGCCGAGATCTACACGGTCATGCGCCAACTCGCCGCCGAGGGGCTGGGCGTGCTGTTCTGCACCTCCGAGATCGAGGAATGCATGGCGCTGAGTGACCGCATTCTCGTCATGGCCGATGGCCGGATCACCGGCGAGTTCTCACATGATGCCGAGGCCGCCGATGTGCTCGCCGCGGCCACCCCCATGAGCACAGACAGGGAGAGCGCCGCATGAGCGTCACCGCCCAACCGCAACCCGCTGCGCAGGTGAACTGGCTCCTTCTGCTCTTGAAGGCCCGGACCTTCGTGGCGCTGATCCTCGTTTTCACCTACTTTGCCATCGCCGCGCCAAACTTTTTGAGCGTCGCCAACGCGGTGCTGATCTCCAAGCACGTGGCAATCAATGCCTTTCTGGCCATCGGTATGACCTACGTCATCATCACCGGCGGCATCGACCTGTCGGTCGGCTCGGTCGTGGGCCTGACCGCGATGATCGCGGGCTATCTACTCCTGAACGGAATCGACCTCGGCTTGGGCTGGTCGATCCAGTTCAACACGCTGGAGATCGTGGGGATGGTCTGCCTAGTGGGCGTTTTCGTCGGCTGGGTGAACGGGCTGCTGATCACCCGCCTCAACGTGGCGCCCTTCATCGCCACGCTGGGCATGCTCTACATCGCCCGCGGGGCGGCGCTGCTGATGTCGGGCGGGCGGACCTTTCCGAACCTCAACGGCAACCCGGACTACGGCTCCCACACCTTTCCCTTCATCGGCACCGGCAACCTGCTGGGCATTCCGGTGATGATCTGGATCCTGATCGCGGTGGCTCTGGTGGCGACTTACATCGCCCAGCGCACCCCGCTCGGGCGGCACATCTACGCCACCGGCGGCAACGAGCGCGGGGCCGAACTATCGGGCGTGCGGGTACGCCGGGTGAAGATGTTTGTCTACATGTTCTCGGGGCTGATGGCCGCCATCGTCGGCATCATCATCGCCTCCCAGCTCAAGGCCGCGCACCCGGCTACAGGAGAGTTCTTCGAGCTGAACGCCATCGCTGCGGCGGTGCTGGGCGGCACCTCGATGTCGGGCGGGCGCGGGCGGATCTGGGGCACGATTGTCGGAGCTTTTGTCATTGGTATCCTCTCGGACGGGCTGGTGATGATGGGCGTCTCGTCGTTCTGGCAGATGGTCATCAAGGGGCTGGTGATCGTCGCAGCCGTGGTGATCGATCAGGCCCAGAGCCGATTGCAGGCGCGGGTGGCGCTGGCGCAGGAGGCGGCGGGCTGATCTGGGTTCGCTGCGATCTTGCCCCCCGGCTTGGCGGGGCACACTTGTTAGCTGAGCGTAACGATCTGCCCGTTGGGGCTGGCGGCAGAGTTACCATCTCTGGAGGGCACGCTGCCTTCAGCCTTGGCCGAGGAGACGGAGCACGAATGGGATGGTCACAACGGCGGCGAGGGTTTGGGAGGTCACCAGACCTGCCATAAGCGTGCCGTCACCCCCGAGTTGGCGAGTCAGCACGTAGGCGGTTGGGGCCACGGGGATCGCTGAAAAGACCACCAGCACCAGCGCCTCCGTGCCGCTCAGCCCCGCTGCGCGGGCGATGAGAGCTGCGGCGAAAGGCATGGCAACGAGGCGCAGCGCCCCGATCACCGCGAGGGGAGCAAGGTCTTGCCGCAGTGCCGCCGGGCGCAGCGCCGCGCCGACGCAGAGCAGGCCGAGCGGCAGGCTGGCACGGCCCATCAGGTCGAGAAAGCGGTCGGTGCCCCAAGGCAGGCCGATGCCGGTGAGGGAAAGCGCGATACCCGCGAGGCAGGCGAGGATCAAAGGATTGGCGAGGATGCTGCGGGCCATGCGCGGCACGGCCGTGAGGCCGGTGGACTCCGAGAGCGCCATGATCGAGAGCACGTTGACGAAGGGCACCGCGATGGCGAGATACACCGCCGCCTGCCCCAGCCCTGCCGTTCCGGTAAGCCCGGCAGTGACGGCAAGGCCAACATAGGTGTTGAACCGGATCACCCCTTGCAGGGCCGGACCAAAGCGGGCCGGCCGCGCGGGCACCACGAAGCGCCGCACCGCCCACATCGCCAGCGCTGCAAGCGAGATCGTCACCAGCCCGGCCCCGCCCATCCGCAGGATCGCCGGGTCGCGCAACGGCGCGTCGGCGAGGCTTGAGACGAGAAGCGCTGGAAACAGGATGAAGTAGTTGAGCCGCTCTGCGGCGGGCCAGAAGGCGGCATCGGGCCAGTTCCGGCGCGAGAGCAGGTAGCCAAGGCAGATCAGCGCGAAAAGCGGCCAGATGGTGAGGACGAGCATAGTGGTTCCGGGCTTGCTTGGTCCCGGTTACGGTGCCGTCTCTCCGGGGGCAAGGGGGGTGGACATGCGGCGGTTGCGCAGAACCGTGGCAATGAAGGCCGCGATGAAGCAGAGGGTCATGGCCAGCACGATGGTTGGCGCAGGCGCCGAGTCGAGCCAGAAGCTGGCGTAGGTGCCGGCGAGGGCGCAGAAGAGCGCGATGGCCACCGAAGCGGCCAGCATGGCGTGGAAGCGCCGGGTCAGCAGGAATGCCGTGGCACCGGGCGCGATGAGGAGCGCGATGGCGAGGATGATCCCCACCGCCTTCAGTGCCGCAACGATGGTGAGGGAGAGGGCAACCAGCAGGCCGTAGTGCAGCCAGCCGACGGGGAGGCCGGAGGCCTTGGCCTGTGTCGGGTCGAAGGCATGCAGGAGCAGGTCTTTCCACTTGGCGAGGAGCGCGAGGGTGACTGCGCCGCCGATGATGCCTGCCTCCCAGAGATCGGCCGCGCCGATGCCGAGGATGTCGCCGAAGAGGATGTGGTCGAGGTGCACGTCGGAGGCGATGGCGGTGTAGATCACGAGGCCCAGCGCGAACATGCCTGAGAATACCACGCCCATCACCGTGTCCTGCTTGATACGGGAGTTCTCTTGCAGGTAGCCCGTGGCAAGCGCGCAGCCCATCCCGGCGAGGAAGGCGCCGATGCCCAGCGGGATGCCGACGATATAGGCCAGCACGACGCCGGGCAGGACGGCGTGGGAGACGGCATCGCCCATCAGCGACCAGCCCTTCAGCACGAGGTAGCACGACAGCAGCGCGGCGGGCACCGAGATGAGGGCGGCAACGGCCAGCGCGTTCTGCATGAAAGGCAGCTGGAACGGCAGCAGCAGTTCTTCGATCATTCCAGCGCCTCCCGGGCCCGGCGGCGGGCCGCGAGCAGCCCGTGGGTGGGGGCGAGGAAGAAGGCCGCGAGAAAGAGGGCGACTTGCAGCAGCACGATCACCCCGCCGGTCGCGCCGTTGAGGAAGTAGCTGATGTAGGCGCCGAAAAAGCCGGTGCCCGCACCGATCAGGACCGAAAGCCAGATCAGGCGGTGAAAGCGGTCGGTCAACAGGTAGGCAGTGGCGCCGGGCGTGACGACCATGGAGATCACGAGGAAAGCGCCGACGGTTTGCAACGCGGCCACGGTGGAGGCGGCGAGAAGGGTGAAGAAGAGGATGCGCAGGCCGTTGGTGTTGAGGCCTATGGAGCGGGCGTGGTTTTCATCGAAGAAGGTGACCATCAGATCGCGCCACTTGGCGGTGAGGATCGCCAGTGTGACCACGCCGATGATGACGAGCTGCAGCGTGTCGGCCGGTGTGATGGCAAGGATGTTGCCGAGCGTGATGGTCTGGATATCGACCGGGACGGGCGAGACCGAGACCATGAAGAGGCCGAGGCCAAAGAAGCTGGTGAAAATCAGGCCGATGATCGCGTCTTCCTTCAGGCCGGTGCGCTGGTTGAGGAAGAGCATCGCCGCGGCCGCCAGCCCGCCGGAAAGAAAGGCACCCAGCGCGAAGGGCAGGCCGAGCATGTAGGCCCCTGCGACTCCCGGCACGATGGCGTGGGAGAGCGCGTCGCCGATCAGCGACCAGCCCTTCAGCATCAGGAAGGCGGAGAGAAAGGCGCAGACGCAGCCGACCAGCGCCGACACCCACATGGCGTTGGTCATGTAGGCGTAGGAAAAGGGTTCGAGCAGGCTCATTCCCAATCCTCGTCGTCGCCCTCTTCCGACGGCTCCTTGTGCTCGTGATACATGACGAAGGGGCGCTCATCGTCGGTGATGACGGTCACGCGGCGCGGGTCTTCATCGTCATGCAGATCGGTCCCGCCGAGCACGAAGTGGCGAAGCACGCCGCCGAAGGCCTCTTCGAGGTTCTCGCGGGTGAAGGTCTCGGACGTGGGACCGAAGCCGAGCACGGTGCCTTTCACCAGCACGGTGCGGTCACAGAATTCCGGCACCGAGCCGAGGTTGTGGGTGGAGACGAGCATCACCCGGCCCTCGTCGCGCAACTCGCGCAGGAGCTTGATGATCTCCCCCTCGGTAGTCACATCGACGCCGGTGAACGGCTCGTCGAGCAGGATCACCTGGCCCTCCTGTGCCAGCGCCCGGGCGAGAAACACCCGCTTGCGCTGCCCGCCAGAGAGCTCGCCGATCTGGCGGTGGCGGAAGCCCTCCATGCCGACGCGGGCTAGCGCCTCTGTCACCGCCTTGCGATCGGCGGCGCGGGGGCGGCGCAAGAAGCCCATGTGGCCGTAGCGGCCCATCATCACCACATCTTCCACCAGCACCGGAAAGGCCCAATCGACCTCTTCGGCTTGGGGGACATAGGCGACGAGGTTGCGCTTCAGGGCCTCCCGCACCGGCAGGCCCAGCACGCGGATGTCGCCTGACGCGAGAGAGAGGAACCCCATGATCGCCTTGAAGAGAGTGGACTTGCCCGCCCCGTTCACGCCCACCAGTGCGGTGATCGTACCTTTGGGAATCTCGAAGCTGGCCGAACGCAGGGCGGTGTGGCCGTTGCGGTATGTGACCGTGATGTCGTCCACCCTGAGCCCGCCGCCCGCCTCTGGCGTGCCGGGCTCGAAAACCTCGTGCGGCTCGGTGGCAAGGCTCATTGCGGTGCCAGCCCGTCCAGAATGGTCTGCGAGGTCACGCGCAGAAGGTCCAGGTAGGTAGGCACCGGGCCGTCGGCCTCTGTGAGACTGTCGACGTAGAGCACCCCACCGTAACGCGCGCCGGTTTCTCGGGCGACCTGCTGGGCGGGTTTGTCGGAAATGGTGCTTTCCGAGAAGACCACGGTGATCTCGTTCTCACGGATCGCGTCGATCACAGCGCGCACCTGCTGCGGCGTGCCCTGCTGGTCGGCGTTGATCGGCCAGAGGTACAGTTCTTTCAGGCCGTAGTCGCGAGCAAGGTAGGAGAACGCACCTTCGGAGGTGACCAGCCAGCGTTCCTCTTCGGGCAGGGCGGCAATGGCTTCACGGATCGGGGCGATGGTGGCGGCAATCTCGTCCTTGTAGGCCTCGGCATTGGTGGCATAGGTCGCGGCATTGTCCGGGTCGTGCTCGGAGAGTGCGGCGGCGATGTTGTCGACGTAGATCAGCGCCGAGCTGAGCGCCATCCAGGCATGGGGGTTTGGCTTTCCGTCGTAGGGGCCGGAGGTGATGGAGATGGGCTCCACTCCTTCGCTTACCACAGCAGAGGGCACGCCGCCGAGGTTGCGGAAGAACTTCTCGAACCAGAGCTCGAGGTTGAGCCCGTTCCAGAGGATCAGGTCGGCATCGCGCGCATCAAGGATGTCGCGCGGTGAGGGCGCGTAGTTGTGGATCTCGGCGCCCGGGGGCGTGACGGAGACCACCTCGGCAGCATCCCCTGCCACGTTTCGTGCCATGTCTGCGATGACGGTGAAGGTGGTTGCGACCTTGAACTTCTCGGCCCAGCTGGCGGCAGGCCAGAGGGTGAGGGTCAAGAGGGTGACGGCGGCGATGCGGCGCATGGGGCGCTCCTGCGTTGCTGTTTGGGGGGAGGATATGCCGCGCTTGGGACGAGTCAATGCAAATGCGAATGAGTTGCAATTAAATGTGCAGGCGCAGCATCGCCCGTGCGGTCAGAAAAGCCTTCACATCCGTAATGGCCTGCTTCTAGGATGGCTGCGATCTGTGGCCACGCGGCGGAACTGAATTCCGCCAAGCGAACGAGCCGCTGACAACAGGGAGAGAGATATGCAGATGATGACGAAGGTGGCCGTGGCCGCCCTGATGACTGCCGGGATCGCCAGCGAAGCTGCGGCGACCGAGTGGAACGTATCGGTCTGGGGCAAACGCCGGGCATTTACCGAGCACGTCGAGAAGATGGCCGAGCTGGTGAGCGAAAAGACCGGCGGCGAGTTCACCATGAACATCAGCTACGGTGGCCTGTCGAAGAACACCGAAAACCTCGACGGCATCGAGATCGGCGCTTTCGAGATGGCGCAGATCTGCGCCGGCTACCACCCCGACAAGAACCCCTCGCTGACCGTGCTCGAGCTGCCGTTCCTTGGCGTTGACACGCTCGACAAGGAAGTTGAGGTGAGCTTTGCGCTCTACGAGCACCCGGCGGTGAAGGCAGACCTCGCCCGCTGGAACGCCACCCTGCTGATGCCCTCGCCGATGCCGCAGTATAACATTGCCGGTGTGGGCGATGCCCCGCAATCGCTCGAAGACTATGCCGGTCTGACCGTGCGCGCGACCGGCGGGATCGGCAAGGCGATGGAGACCGTCGGCGCCGTGCCGACCTCGGTGACCTCTTCGGAGGCCCGTCAGGCGCTGGACTCCGGCGTTGTGAAAGGAGTGGCTTTCGCGCCGCACGCCCACATGAGCTTTGGCACCATCGAGGGCGCCAACTGGTGGACGACCAACCTCAACCCCGGCACCGTGCAGTGCCCGATCGTGGTGAATACCGATGCGCTGAACGCGCTCACAGACGCCGAGCGTGAGGCGCTAATGGGGTCGGTAGACGAGGCGATTGCGCACTACGTCGACAACTACAACGGCGCGACCATGTCCAAGTGGGGGCCGCTGCTGGAGGAAAAGGGCATCGAGCAGGTGACCTACTCCGACGATGCGCTCGCCGCCTTCCGCGAGCAGGCCGCTGGCCCGATTGCAGCCGCCTGGGTGGAAGAGAACAATGCAAAGGGCCTTCCGGCGCAGGAGCTGCTGGACCTGGTGCAGGGTGTGATCGGCGGCGACAGCTGATCCGCAGCCACGCATGATACAGCGGCGGGCCGGGGCATCTCCCCGGCCCGCCGTTCTGCAAGAGGGGGCAAGCCATGGCAGGGGCATCCAACGTTATCGAAGACGGCAGCACGCTGAGCCGGATCGACAGGGCACTGTTCAGGGTGGAGACGCTGTTGGCGCTGATCGGCGGCATCGTGGTGTTTTCGCTGATGCTGCTGGCGGTGGCCTCGGTTGGTGGGCGCAAGCTCTTCAACCAACCGCTGCCGGGTTACGTGGACTGGATCCAGTTCCTGATGCCCTTCATCGCGATTCTGGGCGTGAGCTATTGCCACCGACTGGGCGGACACATTCGCATGGATATTCTGGTGGGTCGCCTGCGCGGCCGGGCGCTGTGGCTCTTCGAATTGCTCTCCACCCTGCTTGTCTTGGCGCTGATGGTGCTGCTGCTCTGGGGGGCATGGTCACACTTCGGGCGCTCGTTCGACTTTGGCCGCCCGCTCTGGAGCGCCGACAGTTCCATCGACATAGGCCTGCCGCTCTGGCCCGCCAAGCTGGTGGTTCCGGTGGCCTTTGCCGTGCTCTGCCTGCGGCTTTGCCTGCATGCCTTTGCCTACGGCAAGGCGTTGATCGAGGGGGCCGAGGCCCCGGTGGCCGTGCCGCTGATCGAAGACGCCGCGACACAAGCCGCCCATGAGGCGGAGACGGTCTCAGGCTTCGAGGAGGATGCGCGATGACTTCCATCGAGATCGGCCTCTGGGTCACCGCCGGGCTGCTGGTGATGGTGCTGATCGGCACCCGCGTTGCCTTTGCCGCCGCCATTGCCGGGCTGGTCGGCCTGCTTTGGATCTTCTGGTCGAAGAAGGGGTATGACCCCGAGCAATTCGGTTGGGCACTGGGCGTTGCAGTCAAAACCGCCGGGCAGGTGCCGCATTCCAAGGTGTCGAGCCATGCGCTCTCGTTGATCCCAACCTTCATCCTGATTGGCTACCTAGCCTATTACGCTGGGCTCACCAAGGCGCTCTTCACCGCCGCCAAACGCTGGGTGGGCTGGCTACCGGGCGGCCTTGGGGTTTCGACCGTATTTGCCACGGCGGGCTTTGCCGCCGTTTCGGGCGCCTCGGTCGCGACCTCTGCCGTTTTCGCCCGCATTGCCATCCCCGAAATGCTAGCCGTGGGCTATGACAAGCGCTTTGCTGCTGGCGTGGTGGCCGCGGCGGGCACGCTGGCCTCGTTGATCCCGCCCTCGGCAATCCTCGTGATCTACGCGATAATCGTAGAGCAAGACGTGGGCGCGCTGCTGCTCGCGGGCTTCATCCCCGGCGCCTTCTCGGCGCTGATCTACGGCGGCATGGTCGTGGGCATGGCGATGGCGTGGAAGAAGCTCGGACCGCCCGTCACCGGTTTCACATGGGGCGAGCGGTTTGCCGCCCTGCCCGGCGCGCTGCCGATCCTCTTCGTGGTGCTGATCATCATCTTCTTCATTTACAACCCCTTCGGCGGCGACGCTTGGGGCACGCCCACCGAGGGCGGGGCACTTGGAGCCTTCGTGGTCTTCCTGATCGCGCTTTACCGGGGCATGCGCTGGCCTGAGTTGAAGAACGCGCTGCTGGAGACCGCCAAGCTCTCGGTGATGATCTTCACCATCATCTGGGGCGTGCTGATCTACGTGCGTTTCCTCGGCTTTGCCGACCTTCCGGGCGCCTTTGCCGACTGGATCTCGTCGCTCGACCAGTCGCCGATGATCACCTTGTTGATGATCCTTGCGGCATATGCGGTGCTCGGCATGTTCATGGATGCCATCGGGATGCTGCTACTCACCCTG
Organism: Vannielia litorea; assembly: GCF_019801175.1. Classification (NCBI taxonomy): domain Bacteria; kingdom Pseudomonadati; phylum Pseudomonadota; class Alphaproteobacteria; order Rhodobacterales; family Paracoccaceae; genus Vannielia; species Vannielia litorea. Next base: position 95,280 of record NZ_JAHVJR010000003.1, on the reverse strand, counting down.
CCCATCGTCTATCCGGCGGTGATTGCCCTGAACGGCGGTGAAGCGGTGACGGCGGCAGACTCGGCCTTTGGGATGAACGCCACGGGCTGCGCGATCTGGTTTGGGATCATCGTGGTGAAAATGGCGGAGCTCTGCCTGATCACCCCGCCCATCGGGCTCAACTGCTTCGTGGTTGCGGGCGTGCGCCCGGAACTCTCGGTGCAGGACGTATTCCGGGGCGCGGCGCCCTTCTTCGTGGCCGATGCGCTGACCATCGCCGGGCTGGTCGCCTTTCCGGCAATTGTGCTCTACCTGCCAGGGCTCCTGTTGGGGCCCTGAGGTGACGCAGCGTCATCAAGGGCGGGTGTGAACAAACTGAAGATGCGGCATTGCATTTATGCAGTGCGGCGGCGCAGCGGAGCGCTGCTTAGCCCGAGTCGGTCCGGAGTATTAGCGGGCTCAAGCCTGAAAATGCGCAGTTTGCAGTTATTTTATTGCGCCCGCAGGTTGAGCAAATGCCCTGCCGTAAGGGTAAAGTAAAAAGGCGCGACCCGGGGAAACCGGGCCGCGCCTGTGGATAAAATGGTGGATTGTCAGGCGACGTCGTCCAGCCCACGGCCTTTCAACAGCGCGTCGACACCGGGCAGACGGCCCCGGAAGGCCGTGTAGAGCGCCTCCGGTTCTTCGCTGCCACCGGTTGACAGAATGTTGGCCTCGAGGCTCTTGGCCATCTCCGGATCAAATGGCCCGCCCGCCTCTTCAAAGGCGGCGAAGGCATCGGCATCCATCACCTCGGACCACATGTAGCTGTAGTAGGCCGAAGCGTAGCCGCCCGAGAAAATGTGCGCGAAATGCGGGGTGGCGTGGCGCATGCGGATGGCGCGGGGCATGCCGATGGATTCCAGCACCTCGGCCTGCTTTTGCATTGGGTCGGCGGGCGGCGGGCCGGCGTGAAACTCGAGATCCACCAGAGCGGAGCCGATGAACTCGCAGGTCGAAAAGCCCATGTCGTAAGTTGCCGCGTTCAGCACCCGCTCCAGAAGCTCCTCGGGCATCGCCTTGCCGGTCTCGGCGTGGGTGGCGAACTCCTGAAGTACCTCGGGCACCTCCATCCAGTGTTCATAAAGCTGGGAGGGCAGCTCGACGAAGTCGCGGCTCACCGAGGTGCCCGAGATCGAGCCGTAGGTGACGTTCGAGAGCATCTGGTGCAGCGCATGGCCGAACTCGTGGAAGAGCGTGCGAGAGTCGTCATAACTCAGCAGCGCGGGCTGGCCTGCGGGCGGCTTGGCGAAATTGCAGACGTTCATCACATGGGGTGCGGTCTCGCCACCGAGTTTCTTCTGCGAGCGCAGGGCGGAGCACCATGCACCAGAACGCTTGCCGGGGCGGGCGAAGTAATCGCCGATGAATACGGCAATGTGCTGGCCGTCGCGCGTGACCTCCCATGCGCGAGCGTCCGGGTGGTGAAGGGCCACGTCGAGCGGGGTGAACTCCAGCCCGAAGAGCCGGTTGGCGCAGGCAAAGACGGCCTCGATCATGCGGTCGAGCTGGAAATAGCTCTTCAGCTCGGCCTCATCCAGCGCGTGCTCTTCCTTGCGGCGAGCCTCGGAATAGTAGTGCCAATCCCACGGCTCGAGCGGGCCATCGAAGCCGTCGGCGTGGAGACGACGCTCCAGCACCTTGGCATCGGCCTCGGCTTTTGCGCGGGCGGGGGACCAGACGGCTTGCAGCAGTTTGCGCACATTGTCGGGCGTCTTCGCCATTTCGGTCTCGAGCCGATAGTCGGCGAAACTCTCGTAGCCCAGCAGCTTGGCCCGCTCGGCGCGGAGCGAGAGCATTTCGGCGGCGAGCGCCCGGTTGTCGGTGTCGCCGCCATTGGCGCCACGCGATGTCCACGCTTCGTAGGCCTTCTTGCGCGCCTCCCTGTCGGGGCAGAACTGGAGGAAGGGGACCACAAGCGATCGGGAGAGCGTAACGATCGGCTTGTCGCTGCCAGCCGCCTCGGCGGCGGATTTCATTGCATCGACAAGGAAAGACGGCAGGCCGGTGAGATCATCGACCTGCATCGACCACTCGCGCTCATCGGCGAGCAGGTTGAGGCCGAAGGCGGTGGATTTCTCGGAGAGGGCGGCGTTGATCTCGCGCAGACGGGCGCGGCCTGTGTCATCGAGGCCTGCTCCGGCGCGGCGGAAATAGCGGTGGTGGAGGTAGAGCACGCGGGCCTGCTCCTCGGTGAGGTCCAGACTGTCACGCTGCTGCCAGAGTGTATCGACCCGTTCGAACAGGGCCTCATCCAGCGCGATATCGCTGGAGAGCGCCGAGAGGCGGGGCGAGAAGGCACGTTGCAGCTTTTCGCGCGCGGGCGTCGACGAGACGGCGGCGAGCAGGAAGAAGGGGCCGAGCACATCGTTCAGCGGCTCGTCCGAAAGCTCCAGCGGCTCGATCGTGTTCTCGAACGTGGGGGCATCGGGGTTGGCGGTGATTTCGGCAATGGCGGCACGGGTCTCTGCCTCGGCGGCATCGAGCGCGGGGGTGAAGTGCTCATCGGTGATGGCGGCGAAGTCGGGCAGGTCGAATGGCTGCTCGGAAGGGGTGAGAAGCGGGTTGTTCATGGATCGCGGTCTCCTTTGGGAGGGAAGATAGGGGCCGCCGGAGAGATTGCGAAGGGGGGTGCGCTCATCCGCCCTGCGGCGCAACTCCGCCGCAGGTCGGACAGCCCTCGCGGCGCCTGAGGCGTATCTTGCGTGTCTCCGACCAGAGCGCATCGTAGATCTGCATTTCGCCGCGCAGTGGGCTGCCTGCACCGGTGATGAGCTTCACCGCTTCCGCCGCCATCATGGCCCCCACCACGCCCGGCAGCGGCCCCATCACGCCTGCCTCTGCGCAGGACGGTGCGAGACCGGGGGCGGGCTCTTCGGGGAAGATGCAGCGGTAGCAGGGGGCGCCGTGGGCCGGGTCGAAGACCGAGAGCTGGCCTTCCCATTGCGAGAGGGCGCCCGAAATGAGGGGGATGCCGGCGGCCACGGCGAGATCGTTGGCGAGGTAGCGCGTGGCGAAATTGTCGGTGCCGTCGAGGATCATATCGGCCCACGCAACCAGTTCCGGACCGTTCTCATCCGTCAGCCGGTGGGCGAGCGGGGTGACATGGATGTGGGGATTGAGCGCCAGCATCGCCTCGGCCGCGCTTTGCGCCTTGTTCCGGCCCTGCCCCTCGGTGCGGTGGATGACCTGTCGCTGGAGGTTGGAGGCGTCTACCTCGTCATCGTCAAGCACGGTGACATGGCCCACCCCTGAGGCGGCGAGATAGAGCAGCGCGGGCGAGCCAAGGCCCCCTGCCCCGATCACCAGCACGCGGGCGGCCTTGAGCTTCTTCTGCCCCGGCCCGCCGATCTCGCGCAGCACGATGTGGCGGGCGTAGCGGTTGATTTCATCGGTGGTGAGTTTGGAGGGGTCTTGGGGCGTGGCGGCGGGGGCAGGCTCAGCAGAAGCCCCTTCAGGCGGGGTGGCCTCTGCCTCCCGCGCCATGGCGATGGAGCGAAGCCAGCCCACCCCGGAGCCATAGAGCACGCCGATGGCGCCGAGGACGAAAACAATCAGCCAGAGCTGCGGATGGCGCCCGGTGATCTCGCGGATCGGGTGGCCGAAGGGCAGGATGAGGTTGAGGGCGAGCGCGAGGGCGATGACGCCGATTACGGCAGCCTGCCGCTCGACGGTACGCCAGCCCAACCACTCGCCGCCCCACCAGGCCAGCGCCATGAGCGCGAAGACGAGGAGCATCAGCCACGGCCCGTGGAGCCGAAGCCGCCGGCGCCACGATCTGTATCTGTCAGGGTCTCCGCAGCGGAGAAGGAGGCCTGTACCACGGGGGCTACGACCAACTGCGCGATGCGGTCGCCGTGGGTTATGGTGAAGGGCTCATGCCCGAGGTTTATCATCAGGATGCCGAGCGGGCCGCGATAATCGCTGTCGATGGTGCCAGGGGTGTTTACGAGGGTCACGCCGTGTTTTGCCGCGAGGCCGGAGCGAGGGCGCACCTGAATCTCAAAGCCCGCCGGGATCTCGACTCGCAGGCCGGAGGGCACGATGGCGCGGCTGCCGGGGGTGAGCACGATGCCTTCGGCGCGCAGATCTTCGGGGAGGTTCGCCCGCACGTCGGCCCCGGCTGCACCTGCGGTTTCATAGTTCGGCAGAGGAACCTCGGGGTCGGCTCCCTCATCGCGGATGCAGCGAATGTCGGGCGTCATGCGAGAGCCTCGGCGATGCGGGCGGCGAGCTGTTGGGCGACCTGATCCTTGGACATGCGCGGCAGGGCATCGGCCCCATTGGCGGTAAGGATCGTCACCGCGTTCTCGGTGCCGCCCATGATCCCGGTCTCGGGAGAGACATCGTTGGCGATGATCCAGTCGCAACCCTTGCGCTTCAGCTTGGCCTCGGCGTGGGCGATCAGGTCGTTGGTCTCGGCAGCAAAGCCGATGACGAGGCCGGGGCGGTTGGGGGTCTTGGAGACTTCGGCGAGAATGTCTGGGTTCTCGGCGAACTCCAGCGGAGCGATCTTGCCGGAGCCGTCCTTCTTGATCTTCTTTATGGAGGCGTCGACCACGCGCCAATCGGCAACCGCGGCGGCAAAGATGGCCGCATCGGCGGGGAGCGCGTGGAACACCGCTTCATGCATCTGTGCGGCGGTCTCGACGTTCACCACATTTGCCCCCTGCGGCGGAGGCACCGTGGCCGGGCCGGTAACGAAGGTAACGGAGGCACCGAGGCCCATCAGCGAGCGGGCGAGGGCGGTGCCTTGTGCGCCAGACGAGCGATTGGCGATGTAGCGCACAGGGTCGATCGGCTCATGCGTCGGGCCGGAGGTGATGAGGATGTGCTTGCCCTTCAGCGGCCCATCGGCCAGTGCCTCGCCCACGGCGGCGACGATCTCAGGCACCTCGGCCATGCGGCCCGGCCCGTATTCACCGCAGGCCATCTCGCCCTCGGCGGGGCCGGTGAAGCGGACGCCATCGGCGCGCAGCGTGGCCACGTTGCGCTGGTTGGCGGGGTGGAGCCACATCCGCACGTTCATCGCAGGGGCGCAAAGCACCGGCTTGTCGGTGGCCATCAGCAGGGTGGAGGCGAGGTCATTCGCGTGGCCGTTTGCCATTTTAGCCAGAAGATCGGCGGTGGCCGGGGCGACGACCACGAGGTCGGCGGCGCGGGAAAGCTCGATGTGGCCCATCTCGCGCTCGTCGGTCAGATCGAAGAGCTCGCGATAGACCTTCTCGGCGGCCAGCGCGGAAACGGAGAGCGGAGTGACGAACTCCTCGGCGGCCTTGGTCAGGACCGGGGTCACATGGGCGCCCTGCTCACGCAGGCGGCGGATCAGGTCGAGCGACTTGAAGGCCGCGATACCGCCCGCGATGACGAGTAGGATTTTCTTGCCTGCCAGCATGGGTTTGGCCCTCCGCTAGGCTCTGTTGTAGGGCGCGGCGGTACGGGCGGCAAGCATGGGAGCGAGGGGCCAGCCCCTCGCTCCCCGGAGATAATTGAAGCAAGAAAATGGAATCAAGGGGCTTTGGGATACCAAGTGCCGAAGCACCAGAGATTGCCATCCGGGTCGCGGGCGATGAACTCACGGGACGGATAGTCGCGGTCGGTGGGCGGCTCGACGATCTCGGTGCCGGAGGTAACGACCGCTGCATGGAGCGCGTCGGGGTCGTCGACGGCGATATAGGTAACGGAGCCTCCGGGGGGCGGGGATTTGGCGGCGAAGGCATCGTCGCGGGCTTGGCCGATCATGATGATGGAGGAGCCGAAGGCGAGTTCCGCGTGTTCGATGGTGCCAGTTTCAGGCGTGCGCATCAGCTCGGTGAAACCCAGAGTTTCAGTGAACCATCGGTGCATAGCGTCAGCGTCGGTGAAGCGGAACGTGGGGTAGATGCGGGGGGCTTCCATGGTGGGTCTCCTTTTGAGGGAGCCTGCCACGGGGCACGGGCCGGGTCTTGAAGGAATGGGACTCAGGCGAAGTTTTGCGGGCTCATGCCGGACAGGGCGCGAAATTCACGGGTGAGGTGAGCCTGGTCAGCATATCCAGCAACGGCGGCGATCTCGGCCCAACTCGCGGTGCCAGCGCGGGCGGAGGCGGCAGTGAAGCGGGCAACACGTGCAGCTGCTTTTGGCGAGAGGCCGAAGGGGCGGAACTGGCGAGACAACGTGCGCCGGGTCAAGCCGAGGTGATCTGCGATGCGGGCAATGGGCGCACGACCCTCGGTGCCCTCAATGATCCGCCAGGCGCGGGTGAGTGCGGGCGGGAGGGCGGTGGCGGCGAGGCGGTGGGCGAGGAAGCTCTCGGCCAGGGCGAGCCGGGTGGCCCAGCACTCGGCCTCGCCCATGCTGGTGTGCAGCTCGGAGATGTCACGGTCGCCGTAATCGGGCAGCGCATGCACACCTTCTGCGGCCTCGCCCAGGGCGGGGCCAAGGAGGCGCATGGCTCCCAGTGGCGTCAGGTCGATTTGCAAGACTTGGACTGCCTCCGGTGACGCGATGCGGGCGGGGGTGAGCGAAAGGCCCGCCATGAAACTGGCGATGCCGTCCGATGGCGCGGGATTGCGGCCCAAGCCGACCTCGAACCTACCCTCGAACACGAATATCAATGGTACGACGAGGGCGGCGGGCTCAACCATGAGGCCGGGAAGCGGGCCCTCGGAGCGGTAAAGTGTGATGCGGCGGACGAGGCCGCGGAAAGCGGGGCGGAGTGGCGCGCGCCAGAGCGAAAACGAAGGGCCGCGGATTACCGCGGCCCCATCTATTCCTGCAAAGGGTGCTTCCACCTCAGGAGATCAGTGCAAGCACTTCATCGGACTGTTGCTCAAGCGAGCGGCGCATCTTCTGGAAGGCCGCTGCCTCGAGCTGGCGCACGCGCTCCTTGGATAGGCCCAACTCTTCGCCAAGGCTCTCCAAAGTGCGCTTATCGCGGGCAAGTCGGCGCTCGCGGATGATGAACTGCTCGCGCTCGTTCAGCGCACCCATCGCCTCGGCCAGCCAGTCGCGAAGTTGTGCCTTGTCATGCTCCACCTCCACCTGCTCGGCGGCCTGCGGGCCTTCATCTTCCAGCGCATCAATCCACTGGCGGCCATCGTCTTCGACCGACTGGGTCACATTGAGCGAGAAGTCGGAGCCCGAGAGCCGGCCTTCCATCATTTCCACATCGGCCAATGGCACGCCGACCTCGGTGGCGATCTTCTGGCGCAGCTGCTGGCTGTCGAGCGTTTCGCCCGCCGCAGCCGCCTCGCGCTCCAACTGCGCCTGCACGCGGCGCATGTTGAAGAAGAGCGACTTCTGCGACGAGGTCGAGCCGGTGCGGACCATCGACCAGTTGCGCATCACGAATTCTTGCACGGAGGCCTTGATCCACCACATGGCATAGGTCGAAAACCGAACGCCGCGCTCGGGGTCGAACTTGTCGGCGGCCTTCATAAGACCAAGTGATGCCTCCTGAATGAGGTCGTTCATCGGTGCGCCGTAGCGCTTGTATTTGGCCGCCATCGAGATCGCGAGGCGCATGTAGGCCGAGATCAGGCGGTGCAGTGCCTGCTCATCCCGGTCATCGCGCCAAGCGCGGGCCAGTTGCTGTTCGGTTTCGGCGTCAAGCAGTTCGGCTTGGCGCGCGTGGCGGGACATGGAGGTATCGATATCGCCGTCCAAAGGCATGGGGGAACTCCTTCTCGCGGGCAAGACATGCCGAGCACCGGCAGGCCTTGTCTTATGCTAAACGAAGATTAGGACCGATCGGTTCAAAAGAAAGTGTGAAAAATGCATAGAAGGGTTTCCATCACAAATCTTGATGGACTTCTGCGCAATTATGCGTTGGTCGAGCGCCCATGTCTGTGCGTAGCGTCACAGGTATGACCAGTACACTCTACATAGGCGATCCCGCCTACTCTTCGTGGTCCCTTCGGGGCTGGCTCCTGTTCGAGAGATTCGGGTTGGAGCGGCGCACCGTCTGGGTCGATTTTGCCAATCGTGACGTGGCCGACCAACTGGCCGAGATCGCCCCTGCCAAGACGGTGCCAGCGGTTCTGTTCGAGGATGGTGCCATTCTGGGCGAGAGCCTTGCGATTGCCGAGGAGCTGGCCACGCGGTTCCCCTCGGCAGGGATCTGGCCGAATGACAGCCGCGCCCGCGCCACCGCACGCGCGCTGGCGAGCGAGATGCACGCGGGCTTCGGCGCGCTGCGCGAAGCCTGCCCGATGGCGCTGCGGGTGGCCTACGAGGGGTTCGAACCCTCAGATGGGGTGATGGCCGATCTGGCGCGGCTGGAGGTGATCTGGGATCACGCCAAGCGCACGGTGGGCGGTAACGGCCCTTGGCTCTGCGGTGCCTACTCGGCGGCGGACGCCTTCTTTGCCCCGGTGGCAGCACGGATCGCCACCTATGGGCTGCCGATCTCAGAGGCGGCGACCGACTATGTGGCCGCCCATCTGGCGGACCCGGCTTTCCGGCGCTGGCGCGGCATGGGGTTTGCGCGGGGAGAAGACCTGCCTTGGTATTCCAAGGATCTGCCCACGCGCGACTGGCCCGGCCCCACGCCGCTGGAGGCCCGGGCGGTAGAGGACGGCCCTTCGGTGAACGAGGCATGCCCCTACTCCGGCAAGCCGGTGACCCATTTCATGGAAGCGGGCGGCAAGGTCTGGGGCTTTTGCAATGCCTTCTGCCGCGACAAGACCGTGCCCGACCCGCTCGCATGGCCTGCCTTCGCGGCGCTCTACGAGGGGCGTTAACGTTTCACTAACCATCCCGGTCTAGCGTTAACCACGGTTTCACAGCCGGGGTTTGGCAGATGTTAGACGGGAGCGGAGGGATGTTGGCGGCGGCCTATACGGTCGCGTTCGATGGCATCGAGGCGCGGCCTGTGGAGGTGCAATGCGCCGTGTCAACCGGCATGCCGAACTTCGCCATCGTCGGCCTGCCCGACAAGGCGGTGAGCGAGGCGCGCGAGCGGGTGCGGGCGGCGCTCGGCGCGATGGCGATTGCGCTGCCGTCGAAAAAGATCACCGTCAATCTCTCCCCCGCCGACCTACCAAAGGAAGGCTCGCACTTCGACCTGCCTATCGCGCTGGCCTTGCTGGCGGCCATCGAGATCCTGCCGCGCGAGGAGGTGTCGCAGGTGGTCGCACTGGGCGAGCTATCGCTCGATGGCAAGCTGGTTGCGGTCAACGGCGCCCTGCCCGCCGCGATGGCTGCCGCCGAGCAAGAGCGGCGGTTGCTCTGCCCGCGCGCCTGCGGGGCGGAGGCCGCGTGGGTCGGTGCGGCAGAAGTGATTGCCGCCGCCAGCCTCGGCGCGGTGATCCGGCATTATACCGGGGAGGCACCGATAGAGCCCTCAACCCCCGGCGAGGTGCAGGGCCATGTCGGCGGCAAGGACTTGCGCGACGTGAAAGGGCAGGAGCGGGCCAAGCGGGCGTTGGAGGTGGCGGCGGCGGGGCGGCACCACTTGCTGATGGTCGGCCCGCCCGGCTCCGGCAAATCCATGCTCGCCGCCCGCCTCCCCGGCATTCTGCCGCCGCTCACCCCGCGCGAAGCCCTCGCAACATCGACTGTGCATTCGCTCGCCGGCCTGCTGAAGGAAGGCGGCATCAGCCGTGAGGCGCCGTATCGCGCGCCCCATCACACCGCCTCAATGGCCGCCGTGGTGGGCGGTGGGCGGCAGGCGAGGCCGGGGGAGGTGTCGCTGGCGCATAACGGCGTGCTGTTCATGGATGAGTTTCCGGAGTTTCCTCGCACCGTGCTGGAAACCCTGCGCCAGCCCATCGAGACCGGCGAAATCATGGTAAGCCGCGCCAATGCCCATGTCGCCTACCCCTGCAAGTTCATGCTGGTGGCCGCCGCAAACCCATGCAAATGCGGCCACCTGACCGATCCGGGCCGCGCCTGTTCCCGCGCGCCCAATTGCGGGGAGGATTATCTGGGCCGCATTTCAGGACCGCTGCTCGACCGGTTCGACATTCGGCTCGAAGTGCCGCCCGTTGCCTACACAGATCTCGATCTGCCCCCCGCAGAGGAAGGCTCGGCAGAGGTGGCAGCGCGGGTGGCGCAGGCGCGGGGCGTGCAGCGCGCGCGGTTCGAGGCGCTCGGCGCCGAGGCCACGACCAATGCGGACATCGAAGGCGAGTTACTCGATGAGGTCGCCCGGCCGGATGATGCAGGCATGGAGCTTCTGCAAAAGGTCGCCCAGCGCTTTGGCCTTTCGGCGCGTGGTTACCACCGGGTCATGCGCGTGGCCCGGACCATCGCCGACCTTGACGGCAGCGATGGCGTGACCAAGGCCCACGTGGCCGAGGCGGTAGGCTATCGTCTGATAAAAAGCGCTTAGGCTGCTGGGGCCGGGCGAGCTTCGACCTGAAGCGCGAATTCGGCCATCCGGCGGCGCAGGCCTTGAGTCAGGCTGGAGCGGCGCAGGCGGAGTGATTGCACCAGCACGCGAGAGGTGATGGTGCGCGGCATCAGCTCGATATCGAGGCTCATCCGGGTGCGCATCTTGGACAGTTCGATCAGGTCGATCTTAACCACTGCATCGAGGCCACCGATGTTGAGATCCAGCGCGACATGCTCGGGCTTGTCATAGGCGGAGACGGTGGCATTGAGATCGCGCATCTGGCCACGGATGGGGAACCGCATCTTCCAGCTCATGCCGACCCCGGATGCATCGAGTGCATCCGTCCGGGTGATCTCGTGTCCGCGCCGCAACACCTGCTTTTCGAAGGCCTCATGGTCGGTGACCGCTGCGAAGACCTCTTCGATCGGCTTTTCAATATCTTCCTTGCCGGTGAAGTTCATCCAGCCGCTGCCCTTTTACTATCCTCACCCCGACTTCGGTTTTACGCGTCAATCCAGCGTATCCGCAAGCCAGTTGGCGAGCAGGAACTGCGCGATTGCTCCGCGCCGGGCGGGCTTCATCGCCGGGTTCCGGCCTGCGAAGGTTTCGAGCATATCCTCGCGGCTGACCCAGCAGGCATCTTCCAGCTCGTTCCGGTCCAGCGTGATCTCGGTGCCCAGCGCCTCCCCGTGGCAGCCGATCATCAGTGAAGCCGGAAAGGGCCAGGGCTGAGACGACAGATAATGCACCGGGCCAACGCGCACGCCCGCCTCCTCGGCCACTTCGCGGCGCACGGCGGCCTCGATGGTTTCTCCCGGCTCCATGAACCCAGCGAGCAGAGAATACATGCCCTCAGGCCAGCCCGGCGAGCGGCCCATCAGGACGTTGTTGCCGTAGGTGATGAGCATGATCACCACCGGGTCGGTGCGCGGAAAGTGATGCACCCCGCAGGCCGGGCAGCGCCGTTCCCACCCGCCACAGGCAACCTCGCTCGCGGCACCGCATTTGGCGCAGAAGCCGTGCGTGCCGTGCCAGCCGGTGATTGCCCGTGCCGTGGCAGCAATTTCGGCATCAAGCGGGGTGATCCGGGCCATGGTCGCGCGAAGCTCGACAAAGCGCGCACCCTCCAGCCCCGGGTAGATCTGCTCGGACCGGTCGAGGAAACTGTCGGGCGCTTCGAGTATCTCGTTGGGCTCCCAGCCCGAGATATCGTGGGCAAACCATGCGGTCCCGTCCGGCGCCTGGCCCAGAAAGACCCGCAGCGCGGAATGGGCCAGCACCTCGGCCCCGGCGGGCTGCGGGGCCAGCACGGGAGCCTCTTCCTCCCCCTGCATCAGCGGCTTGCCGCGCCAGAGCGGCAGGTGCCGGGCGGCTTCACTTTCTGCCAGAGCATCGAGCGCGGCGGCATCGCTGCGCAGATCGGCGCGCCGGTCGAGCCCGCCACCGCCAAATGTGACCTGTTCCGCGTGGCGCATCGGCGCGCCCTCCCTGCCCTGCCTCTCACTGACCGATGTTCTGGCATGCGCGGCACCGGGGCGCAAACCCACGCAACGAGAGGTTGCGTATCTGTTTGACATTCACGCCGGAGGTGCGGCAGGTGGCGCCTTGTCGTATCTGCCCTGTATCGGGCCAAACCCAAACAGCTGAGCGCCACAGCTTCCGCCCGACCGCCTATGCCCGAACCCCACCACAATCGACCTTTGCAGGGCAACGAAGTGAAGCTGAGGCTTCTGGCGACATCCGATCTACACATGCATTTGCTGGCATACGACTACCACGCAGATGCCCCGAACAACGCTGTAGGACTGGCCCGGGTGGCCAGCCTGATCAAGACCGCTCGGGCTGAGGTGCCGGGGGCCGTGCTCTTCGACAATGGGGACTTTCTGCAAGGCAACCCGCTGGGCGACTTTGTCGCCGCCGAGCGGCCCGCCGGGGCGCCGCACCCGATGATCGCTGCGATGAACGTGCTGGGGTATGACGCTGTGGGTCTGGGCAATCACGAGTTCGACTACGGGCTGGAGGTGCTAGAGCATGCGCTCGCGGATGCGAGGTTCCCGGTGATTTCGGCAAACGCCCTGCGGCAGCGCGGGGCGCAGGTTTCTCAGGACGTTCCGCTTGTTCGCCCTTGGGTCATGCTGGAGCGAAAGCTGACTGACGCCGGCGGCAAGGCACATGACCTGCGCATCGGCGTCTTGAGCGTTTTGCCGCCGCAAACCACGCTTTGGGCGGGTGCGCAGCTCGAGAGCCGGCTGCAGACACGCTGCATGATCGAGACCGCCCGCAACCACGTGCCAGCCCTCCGCGCGGCGGGGGCAGATATTGTGGTGATGCTGGCGCATTGTGGCCCCAGTTCGCAGCCAGAGGAGGCTGGCATGGAGGATGCCCTGCTACCGCTCGCCCGGATTGACGGCGTTGACGCACTGATCGCGGGCCATATGCACCGCCTTCTGCCCGGCCCGGATTATGCCGGGCTAGAGGGGGTCGAGGCCGAAACGGGGAGGGTCTGCGGCAAGCCGGCTGTGATGCCAGGCATCGGCGGCAGCCACCTCGGGGTAGTTGACCTCACTCTGAGCCACGGCCCGGCGGGCTGGGAGGTGGTGGCGAGCCAGGCGGAGCTGCGCCCGATCGCGCGGCGCGGAGCGTCGGGACCAAAGGCTCTGGTGGCGGACCACGCGCCCGTGGTTGCTGCCGTGGCCGCCGATCACGCTGCGACGCTGGAGAGCATCCGCCGCCCCATAGGGGAGACCGCAATTGCGTTGCAAAGCTACACCAGCTTTCTCGGCCTGTGCCCGGTCACTCATGCGATCAATACCGCGCAGGTATGGTACGTAAGGCAGGCGCTGGGCGATGTGTCCGCGCCGGTGCTCTCGGCAGCGGCCCCTTTCAAGGCCGGCGGGCCAGCGGGCGCGGAGAACTACATTGACATTCCGCCCGGCCCGCTCAGCCTTCGCGATCTCTCGGCGATATACCCTTTCCCCAACGCCATTCGAGCCATCCGGATCACCGGCGCGGACCTGCGTTGCTGGCTCGAGCGGTCTGCGGCGGCGTTCAATATGCTCACGCGCGACACGCCAGACCAGGCTCTGCTGGACCCGGACTTCCCCGCCTATGATTTCGATGTGATCTCAGGCCTCGAGTGGGCGCTCGATCTCTCCCGCCATGCCCTCGCGCAAACCGGCGGTCGGGTCAAAGACCTCACGCACAACGGCGAACGAGTGGCGGACGACCAGCGGTTCATTGTCGCGACGAACAGCTACCGTCTGGGCGGCGCTGGCTTGCACGCTCCGCTCGCGGGGGCGGAGGTGGTGCTTTCGGAGCCGTTCGGCAGCCGAGAGGTGCTGGTCCGTTTTCTTGAGTCCGAAGGCCCGCTGGAAGGGCCGGTGCCGCGCGGCTGGCGTTTCGAAGGGATGGAGGGTTACGAAGCCCTGTTTGAGACCGGCCCCGGCGTCGCCAGCTATCTGGAGGCGCTGCGCGAGACCTGCGCTCTCCCGATATCTCCAGAGGGCCAATCGCCGGAAGGGTTCGCCAGACTGCGCGTGCGCTTCTGACCGCACCTTTCGAGCCTCTGGCCCCCACCCGCGACACGCGCTAGGGAGTGGGCGCAGGTAACGGGAGACCCCAAATGCGCAAGATCGTCTGGCTCATCGCTCTTCTGGCCATCGCGGCCCTTGCCGCAGCCTTCACCAAACCGAGCCAAGCCGCGGTTGAGGCCGAGCTGAAATCGCTTTTCCTGCAACGCCTTGCCAGCACAAACCCGAGCGCCCAGCAGAATGGCGGCGCCTTTGCCCTGACGATGATGTGCAAAGCCGATCACGACGCCTGCTACGAGATCGTCCGCGCCGGGCTGGATGTAAGCTACGACGACCGCACGCTGTATGCGGCGATCGACGTTTCGGGCTTTGGCGAGAGCATTCGCTGCTACGGGGCCTTCACCCGGTTCTTCTGCAACGGCGAGATCCCGGTTCAGAACGGCTGATCTTGCGAATCCCGCCTTGCCGCCCTACATAGCGCTCTGAGAGGTTGGCGCGGGCGAGCGCCTCGCCAACCCGGTCAGGTCCGGAAGGAAGCAGCCGTAACGAGCCCCGCTTGGGTCGTTGTCCAGCCTCTCACCTGAGTATATGCGAGAAACGCATATGCGAACCGCGGCAGGCGTATCGCGCAGCGATATGCCGAGAGTGCCGCAACGCATCCGCCAGCCCCGGTCTAAAGATTGTCCACCACCCTCTCCGGGTGCGCCTCGGCATAATCTGCCAGAACGCCCGCAATCTCTTCACTCCCAGTGAAAAGCAGATATCCACGATAAAGCGGCAGGCCCGCCTCCAGCGCCAGCCGAACGCAGCCCAAATGGTCGCGCACGGCGCGGTCGGGCGCATTGGCGGTACCGTGAAGCGTGGTGCCGAGCAGGTCACCGCCATATTGGTTTTTGTGCTCAAGGTCCGGGCCGAGGGAGAGCAGGAAGGCCATGATCTCGGATAGCCCCTCCCACCCTGCGATCTGCACCGGCGGAACGCCCATGTCATCGGAGCGGTCCCATTCCATCCCCGCGGCCACGAGCGCCTTCACCCGTGGGAGGGCGCCGGGCAGGTGGATGATGCCGCGCAGCAAGGTACGCGTCTCGGGTGAAAGCTCTTCGGGCACCAGCCGCCCGGTCGGCACCCGACCCTCGGCGGCTTCTGCGATGATCCCATCCGACCCGCTCAGCGGCGTCTCGCCGCCCGCCTCGGCGATGATCTGCGCCACCTCGGCATTGCCGAACACCCGTGCCGTCGCATAGGGGCTGCGCCCGTCCCACGGGGCGGTGAGAGATGCACCGGCTTCGATCAGCAGCCGCGCCACCGCGCCGGAGCGCATCCGCCGTGCCGCCTGGTGCAGGGCAGAGGCCTTCATCGGCGGCTCCCCGGATGGGTGTGCGGCAACACCTTCGTTCGGGTCCGCCCCCGCGGCGAGGAGCATACGCACCGGCTCGATATCCTCGAAATCCAGCGCCCGCAGCAGTGCGTTGGTGCCTTCGTTCTTCGCCCCGGCCTCCAGCAGCATCGTCAGCCCATCGGTGTGGCCCAGCTCTGTTGCGTGATAGAGCGACTCGCCGTCGTTCGGGTCGGCCCCGTGGTCCAGAAGCCAGCGACCGAGCGCCATGTTGTTGCCGTGGCCGATAGCCCCGTAGAGCGGTGACAGCATGTGGCCGGAGCCACCGGGCTCGGGCTTTCCGGCATTCACATCGGCCCCATGAGCCAGCAAAAGTTCGGCAAGGGCGCGCATATTCTCCACCGTGCCGTCGCCATGCACCCAGCGCGAGAACGCGAGATGGCATAGCGGCGGCGCGCCTTCGATCTCGCGGGTGGCCGCCTCCCGGTCTGCCGCCAAAGCCGCCTGCCAATAGGACAGATCGTAGAGCGCTGCGGCCACGCCCGGATCGGCTCGCGCCAGATCCGGCGCAACCGCAAGTACCTCACGCACCGCCCAGTGAAAGCCGTTCTCCAGCGCCTCCCGCAGCCGCCTCAACCGTTGCTCGGGCGTGGCGGCGTGGAGCTCAATCCGCAGCTTCAGCCGTGGCCAGCTTTCGGCGCCCTCCTCGCGAGCGATGACGTGGAGCGCATCCACGTGGCGGAGCGGGGCCAGCCGTTCGGGCGGAAGCACCGCAGCGGCACGGGCCAGCGCTTCGGCCTCGCCAGCGGCATGGGCCTTCTTCAGCCGTTTGGCGGCACGGCGACAGCGATCAATCTCAGAAGTCATGAATCAGGTTTCCCTTGTTCAGGGCCCGATGGTCCGCCCGGGCTGGGCCACAAGAAAAACCGGTATCGGTCTTGTCGCTTCAGGGGGCCTTACAGCTTTCCGCGGACCGGGGATGCCGCCCTGCGCGGCCCGGTCAGGCTAGCGGGTGTCGCGGGACATAGGCAAGCCCCGGGCGCCGCGCTAGATTGCCTCCATGCAGGATGGATGCCCGGAAAACCCCGATACGAAGACCGAATGGGCCGAGAACCGCACCGACTGGGCGGAAGATCGCACGCTGCAGGCCAACGAACGCACCTTTGCCGGGTGGATGCGTACCGGCCTCGGCTCGGTTGCAGTTGCGATCGGGCTCAAGGCGGTTTTCGGCGATTTTGACCCGACATGGGCCGCCAAGGCCGTGGCCAGCCTGTTCATCATCGCTGCGCTGGTGATCTTTTTCTTCGCCCAGCGCAATGCACGGCGCACCCACGCGCGGCTGGAGGACCATGCCGCCGAGCCGCTGACCCATACCCATTTTGCCACCATCGCCGCGATCTTTTCCGTGGCGACGCTCGCAGTCGGTTTCGTGCTCTGGTCGCTCTGAGGCATGGACCTTGCCGGGGCCAGCCCCTAGATTGAGCCCGGTCCACCGCAACGAGGCGACATGAGCGAAACTCCGAAATCCGGCTATCAGGTTCTGGCGCGCAAATACCGCCCGCAGACCTTTGCCGACCTTGTCGGGCAGGAGGCGATGGTGCGCACGCTGCGCAACGCTTTCGAGGCCGACCGGATTGCCCAGGCCTTCATCATGACCGGCATTCGCGGCACCGGGAAGACGACAACTGCCCGGATCATCGCCAAGGGGCTGAACTGCGAGCAGGGGCCAACCACCGACCCCTGCGGAGCGTGCGATGCCTGCGTGGCCATCGCCGAAGGGCGGCACGTAGACGTAATCGAGATGGACGCGGCCTCGAACACCGGGATCGACGACATTCGCGCCGAAGTGCTTGATACGGTTCACTATGCGCCGGCCAATGCGCGCTACAAGGTCTACATCATCGACGAGGTTCACATGCTGTCGAAGAGCGCGTTCAACGCGCTGCTGAAGACGCTGGAGGAGCCGCCCGCCCACGCCAAGTTCATTTTCGCGACGACCGAGATTCGCAAGGTGCCGGTGACGGTTCTGAGCCGTTGCCAGCGGTTCGATCTGCGACGGATCGAGCCGGAAGACATGATCGCCCTTATGCGCCGGATCTCCGAAGCCGAGGGCGGCAAGATCACCGATGACGCGCTGGCCCTGCTGGCACGGGCCTCGGAAGGCTCGGCGCGGGATGCGACCTCGCTGCTCGATCAGGCGCTTGGGCAAGGCGGTGAGGAGGCTTCGGCCGAAACCGTCCGCGCCATGCTGGGTCTGGCAGACCGGGGCCGGGTGCTGGACCTTTTCGAGATGGTGCTGCGCGGCGATGCCAGCGGGGCGCTGGGCGAGCTGGCGCAGCAATATGCCGAGGGCGCGGACCCGATGGCGGTGCTGCGGGACTTGGCAGAAGTTACCCATTGGGTCTCTGTCACGCAGATCACTCCCGATGCGGGCGATGACCCTACGATCTCGCCCGACGAGCGGGATCGCGGGCGGGCGCTAGCTGAGAGCATCTCGATGCGGGTGCTGTCGCGGATGTGGCAGATGCTGCTGAAATCACTGGAAGAAGTGAGCCAGGCACCGAATGCTATGATGGCCGCCGAGATGGCGATCATCCGGCTGACGCATGTGTCGGAACTGCCCACGCCCGACGAGCTCATTCGCAAACTGAAGGACATGCCCCCTCCCCCGCCTCCCGGCCCGGGCGGGGGTGGCGGCAATGGTGTGGCTGCGCCCTCGGCGCAGGCTCCCGCCGTCAGCCATAGCGCTGCGCCGCCCATCTCGGCCCCCGCCGGAACACCTCATGGCACCGCTACCGCGCTGGCGGTGGAGCCGGAGGTGGCATTGGCACGCTACGGGCGGTTCGAGGACGTGGTGGAACTGATCCGTTACCATCGCGATGTGAAGCTGCTTGTGGAGGTGGAAACCACTCTGCGGCTCGCCCGCTACCAGCCCGGCCGGATCGAGTTTGAGCCCACCGATGATGCCGCCCCCGACCTTGCCGCGCGGCTGGGCGGACGGCTGCAGACATGGACGGGCGTGCGCTGGGGCGTTTCTGTTGTGGGGTCCGGCGGTGGTGAGACCATTGCCGAGGTTCGTGATGCCGAGCGGATGGCGCTGGAGACGGAGGTGCGCGAGCACCCGCTGGTGCAATCGGTTCTGGCGGAGTTTCCGGGTGCGAAGATCCGCGAGATCCGCACTGTGAAAGAGATCGAGGCGGAGGCCGCCGCGGAGGCGCTTCCGGAAGTGGACGACGAATGGGACCCCTTCGAAGAGGACTGATCCCTTCTATACGCGAAAGGTTACGAGATGCTTAAAGGACTGGGCCAACTCGGCGATATGGCCAAGATGATGAAGGCCGCGCAGGAGATGCAGGGCAAGATGGCCAAGCTGCAGGAAGAACTGGCGGAAATGACTGTTGAGGGCGAAAGCGGCGCCGGGTTGGTCAAGGCCCGCTGCACCGCCAAAGGCGTGCTCAACGGGCTGGATATCGACCCCTCGATCTTCAACCCCGAAGAGAAGGAAGTGGTCGAAGACCTGATCCTCGCCGCGATCAAGGACGCTCAGGCCAAGGCCCAAGTGAAGGCGCGTCAGGAGATGGAGAAGATCACCCGCGAGATGGGCCTGCCCGAGGGCATGGACCTGCCGCTCTGAACTCTGCCAGCAAAGAGTTAACAGGCGGGTAACGGCATGGCCGGAGACCAGGAAGAGATCGAAGGGCTGATCGCCCTGATGGCCCGACTGCCCGGCCTTGGGCCGCGCTCGGCCCGGCGGGCGGTGCTTCAGCTCATCAAGAAGCGCGGCCAGTTGCTGGTTCCGCTGGCCGACTCCATGCGCCGGGTCGCCGAAACCGCACGGGAATGCCTGCGCTGCGGCAACGTGGGCACGGCCGACGTGTGCTCGATCTGCCTGAGCGAGAAGCGGGCGACCGGCGAGCTGTGCGTGGTCGAAGACGTGGCCGACCTCTGGGCGATGGAGCGGGCGGGCGTGTTCAAGGGGCGCTATCACGTACTGGGCGGCGTGCTGAGCGCGCTCGACGCCGTGGGGCCGGAAGAGCTGCGCATTCCGCGGCTTGCGGAGCGTGTACGCGAGGAGGGCATCAGCGAGGTGATCCTTGCGCTGAACGCCACGGTCGATGGCCAGACCACGGCCCACTACATCGCCGACCAGCTTGAGGATATGGGGCTGACGATCACTTCCCTCGCCCAAGGCGTGCCGGTGGGCGGCGAGTTGGACTACCTCGACGACGGCACCATAGGCGCGGCGCTTCGCGCGAGAAAAAGCCTTTAGAACTGAGTCTTGCCAGATTTTTGACTGAGCACGAATTTGCGCCGTTGACTTACCTGACTATTTTTGTCAGATACACGCCAACAGCGCGCCAGAGGCCACTCCAGCAAGACGCTAACGGAATTTAAGGGTTCCGGAGTGGCCTGTGGGTAGGATCGGGCAAGGATGCCGCGCTCCCGCCGCCACTTCGGAAACGAGGGCGCAGGCGATGGACAGGTTTTTTCGTGAACTCTTGACGATGGACCACGCTGCCAAACCGCATGGAGTGGGGCTGAACCCCGCCCTGCGACGCGCGCTCGAGCAGGCGGCGGGCGAAGGGCCCGCCGGGACGGAGGCCAATATCGTTTCCCTCGGCCTTCCTTCCCGATTTGCCGGGTCACAGCCTGCCGCGAGCGAGGCACGGCTGGCACAGGATGGCGATCTCCTTCGTTTTCCCAGGCAGGCAGCCGCTAAAGCTGCTTCGCCGAAGGAGATCGCCAGCTCCGGCAAGGCCTAGCCTGCAAGGCCATCGCACACCTCCGGCCCCCAGTCGATTACCGCCCAGCCCGCCTTGCGGAAGACGCCGTTATCGTAGACCTGAACGTAGTCCCAGACTTCACCCCCGGCCTGCTCACTCTCGTGCGAGAAGAGCACCACGTCATCCGGCTCCAATGTAAAAAGCGTTTCGGCAGAATGGCTTGTGCCGGTGCGCAGGCTGAACGGCCCACCCTTCCAGCCGATGCACCCGGACTCGCTCTCGGAGCGGATAGGCAGCACGGTGAGGCGGCGACGAATGGCAAGGTCGGGGATGTCGAGCGAGGTGCGGCTCAGTTCGACCACGCAGCCCTCTTCGGCGGCTTTCACACGGTCCAGCCGGGCTGTTTGGGCGGCCGTCAGATCGGGCGACTTGGTCGTGCAAGCTTCGTTGCCGAAGATGGCCTGCCCGAGCGGTGAGCCAAAGCAATAGCCCGCCTCGTGGAAGATAGCGTTGCGGGTAAACCAGAGTTCATCGCAGGTGCCATCGCCGGCAAAGGCGGGGGATGCAGAAAGGAAAACAAAGGCATAGAGGCGCATGGCAAAGAAAATCCCGGCAGAATGACTGCCGGGATGGTCGGCCTGTATGGCCTTCAATTCAAGGGTGTTTGGCCGGGTCAGGGCTGCTCGTCGTCGGAGCCACTCTCGTCGTCGGGGAGGTTGAAGAAGCTGTCGGCGTCGAGCACGGTCTCTTCCTTCTTGTCTTCCTCCTCGTCGTTTCCGGTGAGGGTGAAGGTCTCGAGGCCCGAGATCGCCGAGGGGATCTTGGGCTCCGGCTCGGCGGTCAGGCTCTGCTCGGTGGAGAGCAGCTTGCGGCGCTCATCGTCCGAGATCGCCTCGCCTTCGCGGGCTTTCTTGGCGGCGGCCTTCTGCACGGCGGCGTCCAGTTCGGTCTGCTTGCAGAGGCCGAGGGCGACCGGATCAATCGGTTGAATATTCTGGATATTCCAGTGGGTGCGCTCGCGGATCGCTTGAATGGTCGGCTTGGTCGTGCCGACCAGTTTGCCGATCTGGCCGTCGGTCAGCTCGGGGTGGAACTTGACCAGCCAGAGGATCGAGGCCGGACGGTCCTGCCGCTTGGAAAGCGGAGTGTAGCGCGGGCCGCGGCGCTTTTCTTCGCCCACGGCGGCCTGGTTGAACTTGAGCTTCAGCTTGTGGCGCGGGTCTTTTTCACCCGCGTCGATCTCGTCCTGGGTCAGCTGGTTGTTGGCGATCGGGTCAAAGCCCTTCACGCCCTGCGCCACGTCGCCATCGGCGATGCCCTGAACTTCCAGCTCATGCAGCCCGCAGAACTCGGCGATCTGGGTGAAGCTGAGTGTGGTGTTGTCCACCAGCCAGACGGCGGTGGCCTTTGCCATAAGGGGTTTGTTCATCGGTAGGGACTCCTTGAGCACGACTTTCCCGACGCCGGAAAGGCGACCCCGGGTTTTGGCGGGGTGAGTTCACGTTGTCGGGGAACTTGGGGGGCTGTATAGGGAAAACCGATCAGGAAAGGAAGGGCGAATGCGGGCTTGGATCGCGGCGATACTGCTTGGGCTGGCCGGGCCGGCATGGGCCGAGGGCGAGCGGGCCGGTGACTTTGACTACTACGTGATGAGCCTGTCGTGGTCGCCGAACTGGTGTGCGCTGGAGGGCCGGGCCAAGGGTTCGCCGCAGTGCGACCGGGGCCGCGGATATGGCTGGGTGCTGCACGGGCTCTGGCCGCAATACGAGCGGGGCTGGCCGAGTTTCTGCCGCACCGCCGAGCGGGACCCAAGCAGAAGCGATACCGCCCAGATGGCTGATATCATGGGAACTTCCGGCCTTGCCTGGTATCAGTGGAAGAAGCATGGGCGCTGTGCCGGCCTCTCTTCGGCTGCCTATTTCGCCGCCGCCCGAGAGGCCTATGGCAGCGTGACCCGGCCCGAGGTGTTCCGGAAGCTGAAAGACCCGATCACCCTGCCCGCCTCAGTGGTCGAAGAGGCGTGGTTGAAGGACAATCCCGACCTCGGCGCCGACATGCTGACGGTGACCTGCAAGGCGGGGCGGATTCAGGAAGTGCGGATCTGCCTCACCAAGGATCTGGAGCCGCGCGACTGCGGGCGTGACGTGGTGCGGGACTGCACGATGCGGGATGCCGGGTTCGAGCCGATCCGCTGATTTGGCGGCAGGGTTAACGGGCCCCATCGATTCGGCTTTTGGCCATACACAATTGATGCACAACTGATGCACATCCCATGCATACGCAAAACGCCTGTCTTGTGTTCGGGCGATCCGTAACAACAAGGCACGCCCGCTCAACGCGATACTAACCTCGCCATGCAGGCACCGTGTTCAGACCGGAAACGACTCACCCAATGGCGGGTCCGCGTCGGCCTCGGCGGAGGGGTCGGACTCTGACACCCAAGCCTCTGCCTCGCGACGGCGAGAGAGCGGGAAGCAGCGGAGCGGCGCCGGAATGAGCGGCGCGAAGAGGCGCACGGCGTGATTCACCCATTCGGCATCCGTCACCAGAGCAATACGGGAGAAATCGTGCAGGTGGCTCAGGCCGAGCCGGGCGTCGCTTATGGCAGCCCCGGTGGTGAAGCCTTCGAAGTCGTCCTCCAGCACGTAGAGCAGGCGGATGTGCGCGTGTCGGGCGAGCCGAGCCTCGAGTTCGGGGCGCAGAACCTCCTCATAGGCGGCTGCGTCAATCGTGCCGTGGCCGGATACGGCGAGCACCTCGGGCGGGGTATCGGGCAGGATGGTGAAACCGTCGGGCATGGGGCCTCCTTTCGGTGGGTCAACGCGCGTTGCTCGCAATCAGTTTGCCCCAATGCGAAAACCGGCGCGACCCCCCTTGCAATGGTCGGACGGGGCGGTTAGATGACGGCTCCACGCGCTGGTAGCTCAGTTGGATAGAGTACTTGACTACGAATCAAGGGGTCGGGGGTTCGAATCCTCCCCAGCGCGCCACTTCCCCCTGAAATCCGACTGAGTGTGTGCCGACCGGCGTGTGTGCCGGAGTGCCTTTCATGCGCTTGGGTTGGTCGGCTTCTTGCCCCCCTACCCCGCCCGCAGCATCATCTCTGCCGCTTTCTCTGCGATCATCGTCACCGGTGCATGTGTGTTGCCGGAGGGGATAGTGGGCATGATGGAGGCGTCGGCTATGCGCAGGCCGGTGAGGCCGTTGAGGCGCAGCTCGGGGTCGACCACGGCGCCCGGGTCGTTGCCCATGCGGGCGGTGCCGACCGGGTGGAAGATGGTGGTGCCAAGGTCGCCTGCAGCTTTCAGCATCTCTTCCTCACTCTGCACCTCCGGGCCGGGTTTGATTTCGCGCGGTTGAAGGTCTTGCAGCCCGGCGGTGGCCATCAGGCGGCGGGCGTGGCGCAGGCTGTCGACGGCGACGATCTGGTCGGCGCGGGCGGAGAGGTAATTGGGGCGGATCTCGGGGGCCGTGTCGGCGGTGGGCGCCGTGGCGTGGATGGTGCCGCGGCTCTCGGGGCGCAGGTTGCAGACCGAGATGGTCACGCCCGGGTCACGGTCCAGCGGCTGGCCGAAGGCCTCCAGCGTGAGCGGCTGGATGTGATATTCGATATTGGCGCGGTCGAACTCCGGCCCCGAGCGGGTGAAGATGCCGAGCTGGCTGGGGGCCATCGACATCGGGCCGGAGCGGCGCAGGGCGTATTCCAGCGCGATCTGCGCCTTGCCGAAGAGGCTGCGCATCCGGTCGTTCAGGGTGAGCGCGCCGGTGATGCGGTAGACGGTGCGGATTTGCAGGTGGTCCTGCAGGTTCTCGCCGACGCCGGGAGCCTCCAGCGCCACGGGGATGCCGAGCGATTGGAGCAGGTCGGGCTGGCCGATGCCGGAGAGTTCGAGCAGTTGGGGGGTGTTCACCGCCCCTGCCGCCAGCACGATCTCGCCCTTCGCGCGGGCTTGCATCAGGCGCCCGTTCTGGCGGTAGATCACGCCATCGGCGCGGCCTTCGGAGAGGGTCAGGCGCTGTGCGTGGGCGTGGGTTTCGATGCGGAGGTTAGGGCGGGTGCGGACCGGCTTGAGGAAGGCCTTGCGGGCGTTCCATCGCCAGCCGCCGCGCTGGTTGACCGGGAAGTACCCGACGCCCTCGTTGTCGCCATCGTTGAAATCGTGGCTCTCCGGGATGCCCATCTCCTGCGCCGCCTCGGCCACCGCATCGAGCACCGGCCAGTGCAGGCGCTGCTCGGTCACGTCCAGCTCGCCGCCGGTGCCGTGGGCCGGGCTGGCGCCGGCGAGGTGGTTCTCTGACTTGCGGAAGAGCGGCAGCACATCGTCCCAGCCCCAGCCGGTGCAGCCCGCTTGGCGCCACTGGTCGTAATCGGCTGCCTGCCCGCGCATGTAGATCATGCCGTTGATCGAGGAACAGCCGCCCAGCACCTTGCCGCGCGGATAGGCGAGCGAGCGGCCATTGAGGCCGGGCTCTTCGGCGGTGCGATAGCACCAGTCGAGCCGCGGGTTGCCCATGGCGTAGAGGTAGCCCACGGGAATGTGCACCCAGTGGTGATGATCTGACCCGCCGGCCTCGAGCAGCAGCACGCGGTTGGCCGGGTTGGCGGAGAGGCGGTTGGCCAGCACGCAGCCCGCAGAGCCCGCGCCCACGACGATGTAGTCGTATTCGCCTGCGTCGGTTGTCTCGGTCATCTGGCCTCCCCGGTATTCAAGGGCATTACGGCAGAACCGGGCGCGTTTGGCTAGTCGGGGTGGTGGGCTTAGTCCCGGCCAAGGGCGGCGAGGATGGCATCGAGCCCATCGGTCAGCGCGGCGGGGCCGGGCTGGAGGATGATGGGCGATTTGAT
This sequence comes from Vannielia litorea, assembly GCF_019801175.1. NCBI lineage: Bacteria > Pseudomonadati > Pseudomonadota > Alphaproteobacteria > Rhodobacterales > Paracoccaceae > Vannielia > Vannielia litorea. The sequence goes on along the minus strand of NZ_JAHVJR010000003.1, from coordinate 70,508 downwards.
CTCGTGGATGCGGGCGTTGGCGACGGCGGGGATGGTGTGCCAGCCGGGCCGGGCGGTGATGCGCTCAGGGCGGACCTTCTTGCCGCACCATGAGGCGAGGATCACGTCGGGGGCGGCCTTGATGACCTGCTCGGGCGTGATGATGCGGTTCTTGGCGGCCTGTTCGCGGGCGAGATGGGCGAAGCAGTCGGTCGCGCCGGTGGCCTCGATCAGCTCGGAGACCCAGCCGATGCCGGAGATCATCGGCTCGTCCCACTCCTCGAAATAGACCTTGAGACCTTGCGCGGGGGCCTCGGCGCGCAGGATATCGAGCCGGGCGCGGTAGCTGCGCGTCAAAGCCTGCGCCTTTTCCTCGCAGCGGGTTAGGGCGCCGAGGGTTTCGATCATGTCGAAAATGCCTGCGAGGCCGCGCTGGTTGAAACCATAGACGGCGACGCCTTCGCGCAGGAGGGCGGCGGCGATATCGGCCTGAAGGTCGGAGAAGGTCAGCACGAGGTCGGGGCGCAGGGCCATGACCTTGGGGATATCGGCAGAGGTGAAGGCGGAGACGCGGGGCTTTTGCTGGCGCACGCCGGGCGGGCGGACGGCGTAGCCGGAGACGCCGACGATGCGGTCCTGCTGGCCGAGGAGGTAGAGGGTTTCGACCGTTTCCTCGGTCAGGCAGACGATGCGCTCGGGCGGGAAGGGCATCAGGTGAGTCCCGTGGGAGTGAAGAGCGCACCGTGGTCGGTGAAGACGAAGCTGCCGGTGATGTGGAAGACCTCTGACAGCAGCTGCGGGGTGAGCACCTGCTCGGGCGGGCCGTCGGCGGCGATGCGGCCCTCGTGCAGCACCACGAGGCGGGTGCAGTGGCGGGCGGCGAGGGAGAGATCGTGCAGCGAGGCGAGCACGGCGCGACCCTCGGTGGCGAGCTGGGCGAAGAGCTGCATGGTGGCGATCTGGGCGGCCGGGTCGAGGCCGGCGATGGGCTCGTCGGCCAGCAGCAGCGGGGTTTCCTGCGCCAGCGCGCGGGCGATGAGGGCGCGGGCCTGTTCGCCGCCGGAGAGGCGAGTGGCGCGGCGCTGGGCGTGGGGCGTGAGGGCCATCTGGGTGATGGCCTTGGTGACGGCTGTGGCGTCGGCCTCGGAGGGGGCGTGGGGGGTGCGGCCGAGGGTGACGAGGGTTTCGACCGTCAGATCCCAGGCGATCTCGCGGGACTGTGGGAGAAAGGCGGCCGCGCGGGCGCGCTGGGTGGGCGTGAGGGCCGCGAGGGAGGAGGTGCCGGTGGCGGGCAGCAGGCCCTGGGCGGCGCGCAGGAGCGTGGTCTTGCCCGCGCCGTTGGGGCCGATCAGGCCGATGAACTCGCCGGGGGTGACGGTGAGGGAGACCTCGCGCAAGGTTTCGCGGCCGTTCTGGCGGGTGACGGAGAGGCTCTGGAGGGTCAGGGTCATAGCCGGCCTCGCAGGCGCCAGACGAGGTGGAAGAAGAAAGGCGCGCCGATGAGGGCGGTGACGACGCCGAGCTTGAGGTCGCGCTCGGGGAAGACGAGGCGGGTGGCGGTATCTGCCGCCAGCAGGAGGGCCGCGCCGCCGAGGGCGGAGCCGATGAGGAGGGTCGAGGGGCGGTGGCCAGTGAGCGGGCGCAGCAGGTGCGGCACGACGAGGCCGACGAAGCCGATGGCCCCGGCGACGGCGGTGCCCGCGCCGACGGAGGCCGCGACGCCGAGGACGAGGGCGAGGCGCAGGCGGTGCAGGCGGGTGCCCATGGAGGCGGCGGCGTCCTCGCCGAGGGTCAGGGCATCAAGGCCTCGCCCGAGGGGTAGGATCAGGGCCATGCCCGCGAGGATGAAGGGGGCGGCGAGGGCGACGTGGGTCATCGAGCGGTCGGCGACGGAGCCCATCATCCAGAAGACGATCTCTGCCGCTGCATAGGGCGAGGGGGAGAGGTTGAGGACGAGGCTGGTAAGGGCGGCGGCGAGGGCCGAGAGGGCGACGCCGGCAAGGATCAGGGTGAGCGCGGTGCCGCGCGGGCCCGCGAGGGCGAGGAGCGCGAGGGTGGCGATTGCCGCGCCGGAGAGGGCAGCGGCAGGGAGCGCGAAGGCGTAGGCGGCGGCGAGGCCGGTCTGGATGGCTATGACGGCGCCGAGGGCGGCGGTCGCGGAGACGCCGATGAGGCCGGGCTCGGCCAGCGGGTTGCGCAGGTAGCCCTGCATCGCGGCGCCGGAGAGACCGAGGGAGGCACCGATGAGCGCGGCGAGCAGAGCACGGGGCAGGCGGATTTCGCGCATGACCATGGTGGCCGGACCATCGGATTGGGTGACGAGCGCGGAGAGCGCTTCTGGGATGGGCAGGGAGGCCGGGCCGGTGGTGAGGGAGGCGAGGAAGAGGACAACGGTGAGGGCACCGAGGGCGGTGTAGAGGCGCGCGGGGGTCATGGGTGGGCCTCAGGGTCGAGCCATTGGTTGGTGGCCTGACACGCATGGCGGGCGCGCTTGGACGCAGTTCGCGAAGCGCGGGGGAGGCGGGACACATCCCGACCTATAGTCATTTCATCGTCTCCCGGATCGCGGCCAGCCGCTCGACGGTATCGAGCACGGAGGGGGTGCCGCAGGTCCAGTCGCTGTCGTGGAGGGTGTCGGTGGGGACCTGATCGCGCAGGGCGGCGACAACCGGGTGAGCGAGAATCTCTTCGGCGCGGCTCTTGGGTGCGCCGGGACGGGCGGCGATGAGCAAGTCGGGCGAGGAGGTGGCGAGGGTTTCGAGCGGCACGACGCCACCGTAGGGCAGGCCCATCTCCTCGGCCAGCAGCGCAAAGCCCGCCGCCTTGACCATCTGGCCCGGCAGGGTGGCATCGCCGGCGGAATAGCCGTTGGCGGCATAGAGAGCGGCGAGGGGCGCGGGGCCGGTGGGCGCGGGAATGGCGGCGAGGCGGGCGTCGAAAGCGGCGACTTCAGCCTGCGCCTCGGCCTCGCGGCCCAGCAGGGTGCCCATGCGGAGGATATTGGCGCGGATGTCGGAGAGAGTTTCGGCGGGGGTGAATACCTCGACCGTCAGGCCGAGGCGCTGGAGCATGCGAAGGGTATCGGGCGCGGTGAAGCTGCCTGCCAGCACCAGATCGGGCGCGAGCAGGTAGACCTCTTCGGCGCGGGCGGAATTGCCCGGCAGGGCGCGGGCGGCCTCGGCCATTGCCTCCTCATCGCGCTGGAGCATGCGGGTGACCGACACGAGTTGGCCCGGCGCGGCGAGGGCGAGGGCCAACTGGTCGGTGCAGAGGTTGATCGACACCACCCGCTCGGGCGGTGCGGCGAGGGCCATGACGGCCCCCGCCAGCCAGAGCGCGAGCGCACTGGCGAGGTGCTTAGAACTTGGCACGGAGGCCGAGGTAGAAGGCGCGGTCGGACTGGCCGTAACCGTTGACGGTTTGGTATTCGACATCGCCGATGTTCTCGATCCGGAAGTAGGCTTCGGCACTGTCGCTCACGTCGTAGGTGACCATCGCATTGACGACCGTGTAGTCATCGCCCTCGATGGTGGCGAAGGTCTGCGCGTCGACGTCGAGCGTGTCGGCAACGTGCTGGAGTTCACCGATGACGTTCCAGCGCGGTGCGATCTCGGCCTCGAGACCGAGGACGAGGTTGTGACGCGGCACGCGCAATTCGCGCAGGTCGTTCTCATCCACACTTTCGGTGTAGGTGTAGTTTCCGAAGAGCGACACCTTGTCGGACAGAGCCTTGCGGCCCGACAGCTCGATCCCCTTGCTCACAGAGGTGCCGGGCACCTGCGTGTAGACGAAGAATGCATCGGAGCCGATCATGTCATCGACCTCTGTGTAGAACAGCGTGGCCTTGACGAAATCGTCGCCGCCAAGCCGCTTTTCGATGCCCAGCTCGGCGCTGCGCGAGGTTTCGGGCGTCAGGGTGTCGTTACCGTAGATCGGTGCGTAGAGCTCATAAAGCGAGGGGGCGCGGAAGCCGGTTGCCAGTGCGGCCCGCACGATCAGATCCTCCTGCGGGCGCCAGGCCAGTGCCAGACGACCGGTGGTGTGCCCACCAAAGCGGTTGTGGGCATCGTGGCGCAGGGCGGCCGACACATCGAGCTCGCTGGATGCGGCCCAGTTGACCTCGGCAAAGACGCCTGTGGTGTTCTGCTTGCCGGTGGCGGTGATGAAGGTGGCGGAGGTGAAGTCTTCTTCCGTGTAGTCGGCACCGAAGTTCAGCTGGACCGAGGGCGACAGCGTGGCTTGGCCGAGGTAGCGCAGCCCGTGGCGCTCGCCTTCGTAGCGGTTGCCCGACACGGCATAGTCGCGCTCAATGTCGTAATAGGTGGCCTCGAACTGATGGGTGATGGCCCCGGCGTCGTAGCGGGCGAAGGCGCGCAAGCCGTTCGAGGTGCCATCTGTCTCTTCGGCGGTATCACCGAAGGGAAAGCCGCCGTCGATGGCGACGGTGCTCTTTTCGGTAAAGCCGGACAGCCCGATGGAGAGGGCGTCGGTCAGGGCGTATTCGCCGTTGAACGAGAGCCGGACCGACGAGAAACCATCGGCTTCAGTGTTGCCGTCCTCTTCATCGGCAGACGAGAACCCGCCGAACTCGAGGCGTTCAAGCGTGACGGCGAAGTTGTGCCGCTCGCCGAGGCTTGTGACGGTAGCGGCGAGGCCGAAGCTGTCGTAGCTGCCGATTTCACCGGACAGATAGACGTGGGTGCCCTCTTCGGTGGCGCGGCGGCTTTGGAGCGAGATCACCCCGGCCACGGCGGAGGAGCCGTATTGGGCCGATTGCGAGCCCTTCAGCACCTCGATGCGGCCGAGGCCGGAGACGCCCATCAGGCCGAAGTCGTAGGAGGGGGAGGGAGAGGACGGATCGAGCACATCGATGCCGTCGATCTGCACCTTCACGTATTTCTGGTGCAGGCCGCGCATCCGGATGTCTGCGAGGCTGCCCGGCCCGCCCGATGCGGCCAGCGAAAGGCCCGGCTGGCGGGAGAGGTAGGTGGCAAGGTCATCATCGCCTGCCGCTTCCAACTCCTCCCGCGTGCTCACCTCGACGGTGGCGCCGGTGCGGTCGGTTTCGGTGCCGTCGGAGAGGTCGGCGGTGACGGTGATGGTTTCGAGGTCGTAGCTCTCCTGCGCGGAGAGCGCGGAGGTGGAGAGCGCGAGGGCTGCGGTGGTGGCGAGGAGGCGGTTCATCTCCAAAGTCCTTCTGCGTCGGGCCGGAGCCCGCTGTGGCGTGGTGTCTTTGGAATGCGAGGCGTTCCGCGGACGGTGCTTTCGTCACCGCTACGGACTGACCGCTCACGCCGTGCGCCCCGCACGGGTTCAGGGTGATCGCCTCGGCAGGTCTCCTGACTTGCGGGTCATCGCGAGTTGGCCGGCCTTCCCGGGGGATGCTCCCCCAGTGGCGCACAGGCCTCGCTCTCCGCTTACAGTTGCGGGGGCAGTCGTGGCCTTGGGGCTTCTGCCCCGCACCACGTTCCCTTTTGCTCCGGGCTTGCGCCCGAACCGAAGCAGAGGCGGGTTAGCGCGGCTCGGGGGAGTCGCGCAAGGGATTTGTTAACGGTTTTGGGTGGCTGGGGCCGTGCTGCGCCACCGTGCGGGGCGGCGCGGCACGGCTTGAGCGCGGGTTACTCCGCCGCGGCCTCGGCCCGCTCTGCCGCGCCCGGCTGGTTCAGCGCTTCGACCTTTTCGCCGCTGCCGGCATTGGTTGCCGCGCGCAGGACGAGGAAGCCCACCACCGCCGAGACGGCAGAGCCCAGCAGCACGCCGAGGCGCACCTCGTTCATCAGGGCGGCATCCGAGAAGGATAGCGAGCCGATAAAGAGCGACATGGTGAAGCCGATCCCGGCGAGGCAGGCGAGGCCGTAGATGTGCATCCAGTTGACCCCGAAGGGCAGCTTGGCGAGCCCGGTCTTGACCATCAGCCATGTGGTGCCGAAGACGCCCACCTGCTTGCCGACGATCAGGCCGAGCGCAACGCCGAGCGGCACAGGGTCGAGCAGCGACGAGAGCGACATGCCCTGCAGCACCACGCCAGCATTTGCGAAGGCGAAGAGCGGCACGATGACGTAGAGGACGTAGGGCGCGAGGCCGTGCTCGATGGAGTGCAGGGGCGACTTGTTCCACTTGTCCTTCAGCGGGATGCAGAAGGCGGTGATCACCCCGGCGAGTGTGGCGTGCACGCCGGACTTGAGCACGAAGACCCACATCACCACGCCGAGCAACAGGATCGGGGCCACGCGGTGCGCCCCGCGCAGGTTGCGCCAGATCATCAGCGCCAGCGGGATGCAGGCGAGGAAGAGGTAATCAACCTGAAGGTTGGCGGTGTAGAACAGGGCGATGATGAGGATGGCGCCCATGTCATCGAGGATCGCCAGCGTCAGCAGGAAGATCTTGAGGGAGGAGGGCACGCGGGAGCCAAGCAGGGCCAGAACGCCCAGCGCAAAGGCGATGTCGGTGGCCGCCGGAATGGCCCAGCCGCCGATGGTGGCCGGGTTGCCCCAGTTGAAGAACACGTAGACTGCCGCAGGCACCACCATGCCGCCGACCGCTGCCATGCCGGGCAGCACCACGTCGGCGGGGTTCTTCAGCTTGCCTTCCATCAGCTCGCGCTTCAGCTCGAGACCGATGAGGAAGAAGAAAATGGCCATGAGGCCATCGTTGATCCACAGGAGCGCCGGTTTCTCGATGCCCTCGCCGTTCACCGTGACGCCGATGTAGGCGCCCAGAAATTCCTGGTATTCAGGGTTGAGCGAGGAGTTGGCCACCATGAGAGCGGCCACGGCGGAGAGCATCAGCACCACACCGCCGGCGGCATCGGAGCTGAAAAATTCATCGAGTGTTCTGCGGAGCATTCCCTGTCCCTGTTGCGCGTTTAGCTTCCCTACGTAACGAGATGGCAACCCTGCCGGATCAGATCAACCGTGTGAGGCGCGGTGTCGCAGTTTTTTTCTCATGTTTTCTGGAAGATCGCGCAGGCCAGCTCGGCGCGGATGGCGAAACCGAGGCTCTCGTAGAGTTTGATTGCCGCCGGATTGGCCGCGAAGGCGTGGAGGAAGGGCGTGTTGCCGGTCACCGCAATGGCATGTGCGACATGGGCCGAGAGCAGGCGGGCGAGGCCCTGCCCGCGCGCCGAGGGGTCGGTGCAGACGCCGGAGATTTCGGTGAAGCCGGGTGCGGCCATGCGGGTGCCGGCCATGGCAATGAGGCGGCCCTCGTGGCGGATGCCCCAGAACGGCCCCAGCTCCAGCGCGCGCAGGGTGAAGGGGCCGGGCTTGGTGGCCCCGGCGAGGGCCAGCATATCAGCAGCATCGGCCTGGCCGAGCGGGATGATGCGCGGGTCGTCCGGCGCGGGCGGCAGGGTTTGGCTGGTGAGCTGGACGGCATCGGCGCGCAGGGCTTCGGTGAAACCGGGGAGGGCGGCGACCGGGGCGGTTTGCAGGAAGACGGCCAGCTCGCCGGGGGCGGCGAGGGTGGTGAGGTCTTCGGGGTGGGCCGGGTCGATGGCGGCGAAGGGGATGAGGCCGGGATCGTAGCGCAGGGCGGTGCCGTGGCGCTGGGCGAGATGGGCGTGGGGGCCGGTAAGCGCGGCGCGGGCGGGGGTGTCGAGCGGGTGGTCGGGCATTCTGGAGCTTCCTGCGGGATTGTGGAGACCGTTTGAGCGGAGCACCCGCATGGAATCAAGCCGAAGGCGCCGTGCAGCGCCGACCCGCCCCCCGGGGCGGCGATGCACGGCTTGTGGTGGATCGGGGGGTGCGGTCGCATCCTGACCCCAAAAAACAACAAACCCCCGGGCGGAGCCGCGGGGGTCGTCGTAGGCGGGGGCCGGAGCCCTCGCCGTTCGTGTGCCGATGGGTGCTTAGAGCATCCCCTCGCGCTGGGCCTTTTTCCGAGCCAGCTTCCGCGCACGGCGGATCGCTTCGGCCTTTTCACGGGCTTTCTTCTCGGACGGCTTCTCGAAGTGTTGCTTGAGTTTCATCTCACGAAACACACCCTCGCGCTGAAGTTTCTTCTTCAGAGCACGAAGCGCCTGATCGACGTTGTTGTCACGAACGCTTACCTGCATGTGGTTGTCACCACCTTTCTGATTAGAGTTGCAAGAATTTGCAGGAGGGCGCCGTATAGCAAAGGGCCGGGCATCTGTCTACACTCCTTGAGAAATCGCCCTAAGTAGCCGTGACATGATGGATCACACGCAAGAAACCCCCGCAAAAGCAGCCATTCTCGATGCCGCCCTGCCCCATGTGGCCTTTGACGGATGGTCCGACGAGGCGCTGACCCGCGCGGCCGAGGAGGCCGGGGTGAGTCTGGCGGAGGCGCGGGCGCTGTTTCCGAAAGGGGCGGTCGATCTGGCGCTGGCGTTTCATGCGCGGGGCGATGCGAAAATGCAGGCCGCGCTGGCCGAGGCCGAGCTTGAGGAGATGCGCTATTCGGACCGGATCGCCCATGCGGTGCGGCTCAGGCTGGAAGCCATCGAGGGCGACCGGGAGGCTGTGCGCCGCGCGGCCTCGCTCTTTGCCCTGCCGCAGAATGCAGCCGCGGGCGCAGGCGCGGTTTGGGGCACCGCCGATGCAATCTGGCGGGCGATGGGCGACACCAGCGAAGACCTCAACTGGTATTCAAAGCGGGCGACGCTCTCGGCCGTATACTCCGCCACCCTGCTCTACTGGCTGGGCGACGAGAGCGCGGGCCATGAGGCGACATGGGCTTTTCTGGACCGGCGGATCGCCGATGTGATGCGGGTGGAGAAGCTGAAGGCAGGCCTGCGGAAGAACCCGCTGACCAAGGGGCTGATGGCCGGGCCGGAGTGGCTGGCCAGCCGGGTGCGCGCCCCGCGCAGCACCCCGCCCGCCGACATGCCCGGCCATGTGAGCAAACCCTAGGGCGGGGCTTGCCCTGCCAATCTGACAGACCACCAGAGGACACTTCATGACCCTTCCAGAGACGATGAACGCCGTGGAGATCAACAAGCCCGGCGCGCCGGAGGTGCTGCAACTGGCGCAGGTCCCGGTGCCTGCACCGGGCGCGGGGGAGATCGTGATCAAGGTGGCCTGGGCCGGGGTGAACCGGCCCGACGCGCTGCAACGCGCCGGGGCCTATGATCCGCCGCCCGATGCCTCCCCCCTGCCCGGCCTCGAGTGCTCGGGCGAGGTGGTGGCCGCAGGCGAGGGCGCGCGCTGGGCGGTGGGCGACAAGGTGTGCGCCCTGCTGCCGGGCGGGGGCTACGCGGAATACGTGAAATGCCCCGCCGCCCATGCGCTGCCGGTGCCCGAGGGCATGGGGATGAAGGAGGCGGCCTGCCTGCCGGAGACGTTCTATACGGTTTACTCCAACGTCTTCATGCGAGGCGGGCTGAAGGCGGGGGAGGTGTTTTTGATCCACGGCGGCTCGTCGGGGATTGGCACCACGGCGATTCAGCTAGCCACGGCCTTTGGCGCGCGGGTCTTTGCCACGGCGGGCTCGAAGGAAAAGTGCGACGCCTGTCTTGAGCTCGGCGCGGAGCGGGCAATCAATTACCGCGAAGAGGACTTCGTGGAGGTGCTGAAGGCCGAGGGCGGGGCGAACCTCGTGCTCGACATGGTGGGCGGCAGCTACATTCCGCGCAACGTGCAGGCCTTGGCGATGGACGGGCGGATGGTGCATATCGCCTTCCTTTCCGGGCCGAAGGCGGAGTTGAACTTTGCGCAGGTGATGGCGCGGCGGCTGACCATCACCGGCTCGACCCTGCGGCCACAGTCGGTGGCGGCGAAGGCGGAGATCGCGGCGGAGCTGGAAGCGAAGGTCTGGCCGTTGCTGGCCTCGGGCCGGGTCGCACCGGTGATGGATTCGACCTTTCCGCTGGCCGATGCCGCCAAGGCCCATGCGCGGATGGAAAGCTCGGAGCACATCGGCAAGATCGTTCTGGAGGTCGCTGGCGGGTGAGCCCATACCGCCCCGCTCCGCCTGACAGTCCACCGCAGACGCTCACCGCGCTGCGGGACTGGATGGTGGCGGAGGGGGCGAACTTTGGCAGCTATGCGCTGGACGGGCGGGCGATTGGCGAGGGCCATGCGGTGCGCCATGACGGGACGGAGTGGCTCTGGGGCTACGAGCAGCGCGGCGCGTGGCGAGAGCTTGCGCGGTTTGGCTCTGAGGCGGAGCTTGTTGCCCATGCCTATGCCCAGATTGCGGGCGATGCCTGGGCCTGGAAGCACCCGCTGATCATGACGCCGGACCGGGACGAGGCGCGGCGGGTGGAGTTGGCCTGCCGGGAGCGGGGCGAGCCGGTGTTTCGCGACAGCATTCCCTATGGCGGTCCGCAGGACTTGCGGCACCGGGTGTTCGTGTTCGGGCGCGCGATCGAGCGGTTGCAGGATTTGAAGTCGAAGGTGTGGTTTTGGCGCAGGGCGCGGGCGAGGCTTGATTAGAGGGTCGGTGCTTTCAACGGACCGATCGCCTGTTCGATGCAGACGCGCAGGGCAGCATAGGAGCCTTCAGTGCGTCCGTAGGCTGTGCACTCGCGGCGGAGGTCGGGTGGCAGAGTTGGCCACAGGCTGCGCAGAACGCCGAAGGAGAGCGCCTGACCCTGCATGCACATCTCGAAAGCCACCTCGGCATCTTCCAGCCCCTCGGCGCTGCGCTGGCACTGCGGGGCCACGTCGATCTGCGGAAAATCCTCGTCGGCGGAAAGGGGCGAGGCGGCGAGAAGGGCGATTGCGGTGACGCGGGCTGTGGCTCTCATCGCGGCTTCCCTCCCTCTCATCGCCAGCCCTACTCGGCGGCTTTTTGTGGCTCTGACGTTTGCAGCTCGGAGAACTCGCGGGGCAGGACCACGGCGAACTCGGTGCCTTCAGGGCCGGTGCTGAGCAGATCGAGCCGGCCGCCGTGGCCGCGGATCAGCTCGGCGGAGATGGCCAGCCCGAGGCCGGAGCCGCCTTTGCGGAAACCGCCTTGGAACGGCTGGAACAGGTGCTCCTGCGCCTTGGGCGGCAGGCCGGGGCCGGTGTCGGTGACGGTGATGGTCCAGCCGTCATCCTCCTCGCGGGCGGAGATGCAGATTTCACCGGGTTTGCCAGTGGCGACGATGGCCTGACGGGCGTTGCGGATGAGGTTGGTCAGCACCCGGAAGATCTGCTCGCTGTCGGCGCGGAGGGTCAGGCCGGCGGGGACATCCTCGGCGTAGGAAATGTCATGCTCGCCCGCCGCGAGGCGCTCGCTGTCGATCACGTCGTTCACCACTGGGGCGAGGGTGAAGCGGGACAGCTTGGGCGGTGCCTCTTCGGCGCGGCCGAAGGTGAGCGTGCTTTCGCAGAGGTTCACGGCACGGCTGATCGAGTTCACCAGCTTGGGCGCAGCGCGTGCGACGGCGGGATCCTTGGAGGTTTCCATCCGGTCGGCGAAGAGCTGGGCCGTCGTTAGAATGTTGCGCAGATCGTGGCTGATGCGGGCGACGGCCCCGCCGAGCTGGGCCAGACGCTCCTTTTGCTTCAGCGCCCCGGTGAGCTGGGTTTGCAGGGCGTTCAGCCCCTCCTCGGCCTCGCGCAGCTCCAGCGCCCCGGCGGAGGGTTCGATGATGCGGCGGGCATCCTCGGGGGCCTTGGCATAGCTCGCCATTGCGTCGACCACCCGGTGAATCGGGCCGACGATGAAGACCCGCACCGCCAGAAACAGCAGCAGCGCGGTGAGTGCGGAGATCACGGCGGAGAGCCAGAGGATGCGCACGCCATAGTCGATCATCGCCTCACGCAGATCGCCAGTGTCGAGCGTGACCTCGATCAGCAGCCCGGCCTCCTTGACCGGGTCGCCGATGACGCGGATCAGCTCGGGGTCGCGCTTCCACAGACGGGCGACGGCATCCATCATCAGGGTCCAGGGGCCGGGGTCGCGCAGGTCGTAGGTTTGGGTCACGGGGGCGATGATGGGCGAGGAGAGGATCAGCTCGCGCATCTCGTCGCGCCGGAGCACCACGTTCTTGACGCCCGCGTTCTGGAGCAGCTCGGCCTCGAGGTTGGCGTCGATCACCTCCTCCGTGGCCAGCAGGGCCAGCGAGGCGATTTGCGCCCGCTCCAGCCGCGACAGCAGAAAGTCTTCGCGGAAACGCGCGATGGAGGGCACGAAGATCAGCACTTCGGCCAGCATGACGAAGGCGATCGTCAGCATCAGGAAGCGGCCGGAGAGCGTATTCAGGAACATTTCTCGCGCGTTATACCATTTTCGCGCCGGGGCTGCGACTAGGGCAGAAAGCGTTGCACCAGTCCGACGACGCGTTTGACCATCGGGCTCTCGAAGAGCTTCGGAGAGAAATAGGCACCTGCGGCGCGTTTGTTAAGCTCTTGCAGCGTCGGGTAGGGCAGGACGGTGTTTGCCAGCGTGGTCAGCTTGTGGCCGTTGGCGATGGCGGTGGCCCATGCGGCAATGAGTTCGCCCGCCTGCGGCCCGGCGATGGAGGCGCCCACCGGCTTGCCGCCGGAGACCATCAGCTTGAGCTTGCCATCCAGCCGCATGGCGCGGGCGCGGTCGCTGTCATTGTAGGTGATGTTGATCACATCGAGATTGCCACCGAATTTTTCGCGGGCCTGCGCCTCGGTGAGGCCGACCTGCGCAAGCTCGGGATCGGTGTAGGTGACCCATGGGATATGGTCGGTTTTCGCCTTGGCGGGCAGGCCGAACATGGCGGAGCGGATCACCACACCGGCGTGGTAGCCGGCAACGTGGGTGAATTGCAGGCCGCCCGCCGCGTCGCCGATGGCGTAGACGCGCTTGTTGGAGGTGGAGCGGAGGCGGGCATCGACCTTTACCGCACGGTCGTGGTCGACGTTGGCGACGTTCAGGTTGAGCTTGTCGATGTTCACCTGCCGCCCTACGGCGACCAGAAGATGCGAGCCGGTGACGGGGCCTTTTGGCGTTTCGACGGTGACGCCGCCCTCTGCCGTGACCTTCTCGGCGGCGGTTTCTTCCATGATCTCGATGCCCTCGGCGCGGAGCTTTTCGAGCACGAAGGCGGCCATCTCCGGGTCATCCTTGCCCAGCGCCTTTTGCGCCTCGATCACGGTGACTTTGCAGCCGAGGCGGGCGTGGGCCTGGGCCATCTCAAGCCCGATGGGGCCGCCGCCGATGATGATGAGGTGCGAGGGGCGCTCGCGCAGGTCGAAGATGGTTTCGTTGGTGTGGTAGTCCACGCCGTCCAGCCCGTCGATGGGCGGGACGAAGGGGCGGGAGCCGGTGGCGATGACGAAGCGGCGGGCAGTGATAGTGTGATCGCCTGCGCGAAGTTCGGTGGGGGAGATGAAGCTGCCCCATTCGCGGATGACCTGCACGCCGAGGCCTTCGAATCGCTCCTGACTGTCATGCGGCTCGATGGCGGCGATGACTTCGGCCACGTGGTCCTTGGCCTTTGCATAGTCGATCTCGGGCGTGACGGGGGTGATTCCGAAAGGGGCGCCGGTGGTCAGCGCGTGGGCGTGGTGGGCCGCCGAAAGCAGCGCCTTGGAAGGCACGCAGCCGTAGTTGAGGCAATCGCCGCCCATCTTGTGGCCCTCGACCAGCACGGTCTTTGCCCCCATCTGGGCCGCGCCCGAGGCCACGGAGAGCCCGCCCGAGCCGGCGCCGATGATGCAGATGTCTGCCTTGATCGTGGACATGTCAGAGGCCTTTCTTGCCGCGCAGGGCTTTGAGGACGATAGGGAGGGCGGCGAGGGCGCAGAGGCCGAGGATGGGCAGCAGGATATGCGGCTCGAAGATTATGCCGAGGTTCGGGGTTTCGCCGCGGGCGAAGACCTCTCCCAGCCCGGCGCCGACGGAGGTGTAGACCACCGCGCCGGGGATGATGCCAAGGAAGGTGCTGATTGCGAAGCGGTGCAGCGGCACGCCGACGAAGGCAGGCACGAGGTTGGCGACGAAGAAGGGGACGGCGGGCACGAGGCGGATCAGAAAGAGCATCTCCCACTGGTTTGCGTCTATCCCGGCCTTGATCTTTTGCACCACGCCGCCGGAGCCTTCGAGCTTTTCGGAGAGCTTGTCGCCAAGGCCGAGGCGAGCGGCCTGAAAGATCAGGCAGGCCCCGATGGTGGCTGCGGTCACGTTGAAGAGCGCGCCGGGGAAGGTGGCGAAGAGAAAGCCGCCGGTCAGCGTAGCCACGGTGGCGCCGGGCAGGGAGAAGGCGACGATCACGACGTAGATCGCGATGAAGGCCAGCACGGTGAGCAGGTAGTTGGCATCCCGGAAGGCCAGCAGGGCCTCACGGTGCTCGGCCAGCGTTTCGAAGCTGAGGTAATCGCGCAGGAAGAAGGCCCCGGCGAGGGCCGCGGCGAGAATGGCGATGAGCGGAAGGCGCTTCAGCCATGGGTTTTTCGCCGGAGCGTCTGTCATCTCGGTCATCTGTCCCGTATCCCTCTGCATCGTTCATGACAGAAGATGTGCGGTGCGCCCAACGGCTGCCCGGCAGATCACGCCCGCTTGATGCGGGGTGAGCACAAGGGCGCCGGGTGGCGGGATCGGGCGGGGTTTTGTTACAGCGCCGCGGGCGGTACGCAGGAAATGTTGCAAGATTCCGGCGCAGATGAATTGACAGCCTGCCGGACGGTCCCTATTGAGCGGGCTTCGAACACCACAGCCACCTGCGATTCCGCGGGGCGGCGACCGACCGAGACGGAGAACGCGCGATGAAACGCACCTTCCAGCCTTCCAACCTCGTCCGCAAGCGGCGTCACGGGTTCCGTGCGCGCATGGCCACCAAGGCCGGCCGCAAGATCCTCAACGCCCGCCGCGCCCGCGGCCGGAAGAGCCTGAGCGCCTGAGGAGTAGCGGGGCAGCGATGCCCGGCGTAGAGGCAGAGGTTGATGAGACCGCCGGGGGCGAGAGCCCTGCGGCGGTTTTCGCTTGCCCGGAGGTTCTGAAGAAGCGCGCGGATTTTCTGGCCTGCGCGCGGGCGCGGCGTCAGCATACGCCGGGCTTTGTGGTGCAGGGACGGAAGCGCGGCGAGGGCGGCGAGGCCGTGCGGGTGGGCTACACCTGCTCCAAGAAAGTGGGCAATGCGGTGGCGCGGAACCGGGCCAAGCGGCGGCTGCGCGAGATCGCGCGGGCGGTGCTGCCGGAGGCGGGCCGCGCTGGTTGGGATTACGTGCTGATCGGACGGGCTGGAGAGACGGCGGCGCGCGACTTTGCCCTGATGCAGGAGGAACTGCGGGCGGCGCTGGACAAGCTGCATGGCTAGGCGGCGAGTGCATCGGATGGCGGGACAGCCCCTGCCCTGCATGGCGTGACGCCGCTTGCGCGCCTCTTCGCCCTGCCCGTCCGGGCCTACCGGCTGATCTTTTCGCCTTGGGTCGGGCACAACTGCCGCTATCATCCCACCTGCTCGGCCTACGCGCTGGAAGCGCTGGCAAAGCATGGCGGGTTGAAGGGCGGTTGGCTGGCCTTTCGCCGTATCCTGCGCTGCCAACCTTGGGGCGGGTCGGGCATTGACGAGGTGCCGAAGTGAGCGCCCAGATCCACGTGATCCCGGGCCTTGCGGCTGCAGGCCCATTGCGCGGGTATCTGAGGGAAGCGGGCGAGACGGGGCGGGTGATCGGGCTGTACGATTGCTTCGATGTGGGCGCCATTACGCGGCACGACGACCCGCTGGAGGTGGCCGTCCGCCGGGGGCGGGCGATGGTGACCCGGACGGGGGACGCGGAATTTGCCCAGCGCGCCGAGGACGACATGGCCGCGCTCACGCAGGCGCTGGAGGCGGCGGAGGGCATCACGCTCTGGGCGGGCGAGACGCTTCAGGAGCAGTTTGCGCTGGGGTTCGTGGTTGCGCTTGCGGTCGGGCGGGGCTGGGGCGGAAAGCTCGCGCTGCGGCAGCACCGGATGGACAGTATCGCGAAGTGCTTGGGGGCCTTGCGCACCGAGGAATTTACGGAGGTTCCCGGGCCGCGCCCGCTGAGCCGCGATGAGACGACGCTTTAAACCCTGCTTTGGGAGGGGTTTCAGGCCCCCACGCCCGAGCCGCTGATCACCCTGCGGCGATCCCCTGCCCTGCTTGTGCCGCTCCGCGCCGCGCTCGATGCGCATTTCGCCCGCTTTCCCCATGTGGCCACCGGTCTTGGCGTGCGGGAGGAGCGGGTGCTGGCGCAGCTTTCGGAGGAATGGCGGCCTGCGGCGCAGGTGATTGGATATGCGCTCGCATGGGGCGAGGAGGCGATTGTAGACGAGGTCGGCGACCTTGATTTGCTCGACCTGCTGCGCGGCTTCTCTCGCCGGCCAGAGGACCAGCCTGTGGTGGAAATCCGCGAGGGTAGCGGAGACCGCTTCGGCTTTTCGGCCCGGCTTACGCCCTATGGCGCGGCGCTGACGGGCGGTGCGGCGAGTCTTGTGGAGGACGGCGGGATCGACGCGCAGATCGGCGGGGTGCGGATGGTCTCCGGCGCGGGGCCGCTGTGGCTGCGGACCGGCGGGGCGGAGATTCTCTCGCGCCTCGATTGACCGGGGATGCCGGGTGGGGCGATGCTGGGGCCATTGCAACCCGGAGATTTCCCGATGACGCGCCGCCTGTTTCTTGCCTTCGCCCTCGCTGCCGCTGCCCTCTTGACCGTGCTTCCGCCTAGTGAGGCTGCGGCCCAGACGCTCTATGTGCAGGACACCGATGACGGCTATCTGAACATGCGGCGCGGGCCGGGCACGGGGCATGGGATATTGCTGCGGCTCACGGCGGGCACGGCGGTAGAGATCACCGGGGCGCAGGGCAACTGGCGGCAGGTGATCCTGCCCGACGGGATGCGGGGCTGGGTGCATGGGCGCTACATCGCGCAGCAGTATTTCGCCCAGCGGCCCTATGCCTTCATGGTGCAGGCCACCAGTGACGGTTACCTCAACCTGCGGCGCGGGCCGGGCACGGGGTTTGACATCAGCCGCCGCCTGCACGCGGGGCAGATGCTGCTCTGGACCGGCGCGCGGGAGGGCAGCTGGGCGCAGGTGCAACTGCCGGAGGGCACGACCGGCTGGGCCAGCGTGAAGTTTCTGATGGCAGTGAATTAGGGCCGAAGCTCCTGCTCGCCGCCCGCGCCGGGGCGGCGCGTGGGTGCGCCGGATACATCCTGCCCTGCCAGTACGCGGGCCAGATCCTCGTAGAAGCGGGCATCGTCGAAGTAGAAACTGTGGGACACATCCTTGCTGGCTTGCGGGAAGGTCGCCTCAAACCGGGCCTCGACTGAAACATCATGGTGGTTCGGGGCGGTGCGTGGAGGCATCCCATCGCGCCCGGCGCGCAGGGCGCCGCCGTTGAGCCCCTGTGCCAGCGCAAGAACCCTGTCCTTGTGGTGCCAGTAGTTGGTGAGCCTGCGCGTGCGCTTGGCCATGACGGAGCCGGCCCATGCGTTGCGATCGAGCCAGACCTTATCAACATCGGCAGCCACGAGGAGGGCTTCATCGAGCTTCCATCCTGCGGCCACCTCGCCGAAGCCGCGCAGGGTGACGAGGGCGCCCATCGAGTGGCCGAGCACGGCGAGGGGGCGGCCGGGGGCGTGACGGCGGAGAACCTCGAGCCCTTCTTCGATGAACGGGCGGGCGACGTGCTTCGCGGCCTCCTTGTCGGCCTTGTAAGCGGCGGGGCTGGGAGAGCCGCGGCTGGGCCAATCGAAGCTGAGGACGGCGCCGTTGAACTGCTTTGCCCGCAGGCCTGCCACGATCTTGGCCTGCCGGTCGAACATGCGTTTTTGCGTGGTGTTGTAGCCGTGGACGTAGATGAGCTGGCCGCCGGACACACCGGAGAGGGCATCGCGCGTCCAGGCCACGGGGCCGGCGTATCGGGTGATCCGATAGCTGTTGCCCGAGGGTTCCGCGCGGCCGTAGCGGGTGAGCGTGGCGAGATTATCGGTGAAGCGAGCCCGGCTTGCGCCTTTTGGCATGCCGAAGGCCCGGCGGGAAAAGAAGTAAAACATGGCGCAACAGGCTCCCGAAAACATGGAAGTTGACGTTAGGATACCCTGAAACGCGTCAAGCACCAAACCTGCGGGGTTTGCCGCCTTCGTTGCGGGGCCGTA
This sequence comes from Vannielia litorea, assembly GCF_019801175.1. Taxonomy (NCBI): domain Bacteria; kingdom Pseudomonadati; phylum Pseudomonadota; class Alphaproteobacteria; order Rhodobacterales; family Paracoccaceae; genus Vannielia; species Vannielia litorea. Next base: position 52,539 of record NZ_JAHVJR010000003.1, on the reverse strand, counting down.
GCCGGAAAACGCCCTGCAATGTCGCGGGGGTGCTGCCGGGGTGTCGCCTTGAGGCAAGCCGCAGTGCCCCTGCCCTCGCAGGCTGGGAGCAGCCAAGCGGAGGAGCGCCATGCCTGATGACCTTTCTGCCGTTCTGCGCCCGATCGGCGCCGCCAACGGGCTGCCCAATGCGCATTACACCGACCCGTCGACCCATGAGGCCGAGCGCGATGCGCTGCTCTGGGGCGGCTGGGCGGGCATTGGCGTGGGGGCCGATGTGCCGGATCCGGGGGATGCGAAACCGCTGGAGTTTCTGGGCTTGCCGCTGCTGATGTTGCGGGGGCGCGACGGCGTGCTGCGGGTGTTCCGCAACACCTGCCGCCACCGGGGGATGATCCTTGTCGATGCACCGCGCAAGATCGAGGGCGCGATCCGCTGTCCCTATCACTCGTGGTGCTATGCCCATGACGGCCGCCTAGTGGCCACGCCCCATGTGGGCGGGCCGGGGGTGAACCGCGCCGAGGGGATCGTGAATGACGATCTGGGGCTGGTCGAGGTGGCCAGTCATGTGTGGCGCGACGTGGTGTTTGTGGATGTTTCCGGCGAGGCGGGGCCGTTCGAGCAGGCGCATGCCGAGTTGCAGGCCCGCTGGAGCGCGGTTGATGCGCCGGTGTTTCACGGCGGGGCGGACAGCCGCTTTGTGCTGGAGGTCGCCTGCAACTGGAAGCTGGCGGTGGAGAACTACTGCGAGAGCTATCACTTGCCGTGGGTCCACCCCGGGCTGAACAGCTATTCGCGGCTGGAGGAGCATTACCACATCGAGGCCGAACGATTCGCAGGCCAAGGCAGCACGCTTTACCGGCGGATTACCGGTGAGGGCGGCGAGACCTTCCCCGATTTTCCGGGCTGGCCGGAGAGTTGGAAGGAAGGGGCGGAATACATCTCTGTCTTTCCCAATGTGCTGATGGGGGCGCAGCGCGACCATGCCTTTGTGATCGTGCTCGAGCCCACGGGGCTGGCGACGACGCGGGAGCATGTGCATCTCTACTATGCCGCGCCCGAGACAGATGGCGGGCTCAGGGCGAAGAACTGCGCCCAGTGGCGCGAGGTCTTCGAGGAGGATGTCTTTGTGGTCGAGGGCATGCAGAGGGGCCGGGTGGGGCCGGGGTTTGATGGTGGGCGGTTTTCGCCCGCGATGGACGGGCCGACGCATCGGTTTCATCAATGGGTTGCCGCGGGGCTGACGGAGCGGAAGGGCCGGTGAACCTTGGTGCGCGCCTGCTTGCCGCCCATGCGGCGGGCGATGGCACGGCGCTGGCGAGGCTTTACGCAGAGGCGGCGGAGCGCGGTGGGCCGGGTGCGGAATTTTACCTGACGCAGGCGTGGATCTTTGCGCTGGAGGCCGGTGTGCCGGAGGCGGAGAGTTACGGCGCGCGGCTGCGAGAACAGGGGCTGGCCTGAACGAAAAGGCCCCTGCCGGGGAGGGGGCAGGGGCCTTAAGACCTTTGAGGGAACAAGGTCCGGCGCCGCGAGGTTCAGGCGCGGTCGCCTCTCTAACGCACGAAGCGTCGATTTGGTTCAACCGAATTATGCACGGTCGTCGATCACGAGGGTCACATTGCCCTCGCCTTCGCTTTCAAAGCCCACCACGTCATCGGCGGTGAAGCCCTCGGCATCGAGCGCGGCGGTCAGGCTGGTGTTGGCTTCGATGGCATCATGGAAGCCCGCCATCGCATCGGCTTGGGTGTTCAGCGCGTTGTCGAGCGCCTGAGCCTGCTCGGCTCCTTCGACTTCGCTCAGCAGAACGGTGTCGATGGTGATCTCGGCATCCAGCGCCTCGATCTCGGCGGCAGCACCAGCGGTCGAGCCGTTGTTGAGGCCGGAGATGACGGTGCCGTAATTCACCGAGGCATCGGCGCTGGCGCCGCCTTCGGTGGCATCGGCAAGGTCGCTCGCGCCATCTTGCACGGCCTTGGCGGTGCTGTTGACCGCGTCGTTGACCTGATCGGCAGTGCCTTGGGCGGTTTCGACTGCGCCGCTCACGCCGGCCTCGACATCGGCGCTGGCATCGACCCCGAGGGAGCCGGCTGCGGCAGCGGTGCCAAGGGAGCCAGCCAGAAGAGCGGCGACAGCGGTTTTGGTGAACATGTTGGTCATGTGGTCCTCCTGAGAGTTCTACGCGGCAGGATCGCCGCTGTGTGGGGCCACAACGGCGCGGCGGCGGGGCTGTTCCCGCCTCGGGCGGCGCGCCGAAATCTCGCAAATTCCTGCCGAAATTCAGCTCGGCGGCCCGCGGCGATCCGCACCTTCACGGGGGCTTGCGTTGAACGTGTGCGCCCGCTTCCCCAAGGCCGCGGTTTCTGGCATATGCAGCGCCATGCTCGACGAGAATGACGATATTCATCCGCTGTTTCATGGCGCGCCGGCGACGACGGAGTTCAAGAAGCTCCGCAAGCGGATCGTGCGCGATTGCCGGGAGGCGATCGAGCAATACGGGATGATTGAGCGGGGCGCCCGCTGGCTGGTCTGCCTGAGTGGCGGGAAGGACAGCTACACGCTGCTCGCCGTGCTGCACGAGTTGCAATGGCGCGGGCTGCTGCCGGTGGAGCTGCTGGCCTGCAACCTCGATCAGGGGCAGCCGGGCTTTCCGGCGACCGTGCTGCCGGAGTTCCTCGAGCGGATGGGGGTGCCGCACCGGATCGAGTATCAGGACACCTACTCCATCGTGAAGGAGAAGGTGCCGGCGAACCGCACCTATTGCGCGCTCTGCTCGCGGCTGCGGCGTGGCAACCTCTACCGGATCGCGCGGGAGGAGGGCTGCTCGGCGGTTGTGCTGGGCCACCACCGCGACGACATTCTGGAAACCTTCTTCATGAACCTCTTCCACGGCTCCCGCCTGGCCACCATGCCGCCGAAGCTGGTGAACGAGGAGGGCGACCTCTTCGTCTATCGCCCGCTGGCCCATGTGGCCGAGGCGGATTGCGAGAAGTTCGCGCGCGACATGAACTACCCGATTATTCCCTGCGATCTTTGCGGCAGTCAGGACGGGCTGCAACGGCAGCAGGTGAAAGGGCTGCTCGACCAGTGGGAGGCGAACCATCCGGGGCGGCGGCAGAAGATGTTCCGCGCCCTGATGAACACCCGGCCCTCGCACCTGCTCGACCCGGCGATCTTTGATTTCGTCGGGCTGGAGCGGCGCAGCGCGGCTGACATGCCGGGCGATGTTCAAGGCGATAGCGAAAATTCGACAGAAACTCCGCCGCCGCTCTTAAGAAACTGATCACGCCAATTGCCTAGCTTGCCCGCGTGGCGGCTCCGACCGGGCCGCAAAGGGCAAGAGGCATCGGGATGCAAGGGCTCAAGGCCAGCTATGTGAGACTGCGGCGGATATTGCGGCAGGGGTTTTTCCGGCCACAAACCATCACCTTTCTGCCTGCGCTGCTGCTGGCGGGCTACTGGTTTGGCGGCGAGGGGGTGATTCTCATCGCCGCGCTGCTGTTTCCGGTGCTGGCGATCATGGGCGGGCTGTTTGACACCCACGGCGCCACCCGGCGCGACGGGGCGACGGACCTGCTGCTGCGCGAGGATTTTCTCGACCTGCTGGGCGAGGCGATTCCGCGCGCAGAGGCCCAGAACTGGACGACCGCCTGCTTCGTGCTGGAGATCGACGACTGGCAGACCCTGATGGAGCGCGTCGGCAAAACGGCGGCGGAGACTGTGCTGCGCCGCACCGGAGAGCGGATCGAGAGCGCGATGCGCGGGGCCGATTTTGCCGCAAGGCTCGATGGGCCGCGCTTTGCCGTGGGGCTGGACCCGGTGCGCCGGATCGATCTGGATACTGCACTGGGCATTGCCGAGCGGCTGCAAGGCACCGCGGGGCAGGCGGTGAGCATTGATGCAACATCGGTACATGTGAGCGTGTCGGTGGGCTTTTGCCTGAATACCCGCGCCCCCAAACGCACCGCCGAGGGGCTGCTGGGCGCGGCGGAGGTGGCCGCGGACGAGGCCCGCACCAACGGGCCGGGCGGCACCCGCGCCTACTCGCGCGAAATGCAGGCCCAGATCAGCGCGCGGCACGCGCTGGTCGACGATCTGCTCAGCGCCTTCACCGAAGGCCAGATCAAGCCGTGGTTTCAGCCGCAAATCTCCACCGATACAGGCCGGATTACCGGGATGGAGGCGCTGGCCCGCTGGCTGCACCCGGAGCGCGGCATGATCGCCCCCGGAGACTTTTTGCCCGCCATCGAGCAGGCCGGGCTGATGGAAAAGCTCGGCGAGGTGATGCTGCACCGGAGCTGCGCCGCGCTGAAGGCCTGGGACAGGGCTGGGGTGGAGGTGCCGACCGTGGGCGTCAACTTCTCCGCTGCAGAGCTGCGCAACCCCAAGCTGGGCGACAGAGTGAAATGGGAGCTCGACCGGTTCGACCTTGCGCCGGAGCGGATCACCGTGGAGGTGCTGGAGTCGGTGGTGGCAGAATCCGATGACGATACGATCACCCGCAACATCGCCAATCTCGCCACCATGGGCTGCCCAGTGGACCTTGACGATTTTGGGACCGGCCACGCCTCGATCAGCTCGATCCGGCGTTTCGCGGTAAGCCGCCTGAAGATCGACCGTAGCTTCGTGATGCGGGTGCATGAGGACCGCGAGCAGCAAAAGCTGGTGTCCGCAATCCTGCTGATGGCCGAGCAGCTCGACCTCGACACGCTGGCCGAGGGGGTGGAGAGCATTGGCGAGCACGCGATGCTGGCGCAGCTTGGCTGCGGCCATATCCAGGGGTTCGGCCTTGCCCGGCCGATGCCGTTTGAAGACACAGTAAGCTGGATCGAGAAGCACAATGCCAAGATCGTGGAGACCCCGATCCTGAAAGGCATCGGGCGAGACTGACGGGCTCTGACGCCGGAGGCCATTGCCGCCCTGCCCGCTCAGCGCCCCGCGCGGGCCATGCCGCGCCATAACTGCGATGGGCCTCGGAGGGGCGAAGAGCACCCCCGCGGAATCGCCTTACTCGCCGCGGCAAAGGTAACATTTCCGCCCTTTCGTCTTGACCTTTCGGCCCTTGAACGATTGAACCCTCGCAACCTGAAACGAGCGAGCGGTGCCCCTGCATGGACGACCAGAACAAGAACCTCATTCTCGCCACGGCGCTGAGCTTTCTGGTGATCCTCGCGTGGTTCATCATCTTCCCGCCCGAGCAGCAGGTGACGCCCGAGGCGCCCGCCGCCGAGCAGGCGGCTGACGGCACCCCGACCACTGCCGATGGCACCACCGCGCCCGGCGCGGCCGATGGCTCCGCCCCCGCGACCGGCAACGGCGCTGCGCCCGAGGCCGTGGCCGATGCCCCGCGCCTGACCATCGACACGCCCAACCTCGACGGCTCGATCAACCTGATCGGCGGCCGTATCGATGACGTGAGCCTCAAGCGCTACACCGTGTCGGTCGACAACGATGAGACCGTGCGCCTGCTCTCCCCGGTGGGCGAGACCAACCCCTATTACGCGCTCTACGGCTGGGCCCCCGGCGCTGGCCTGACCCCTGCCGACGTGCCGGGCGATGACACCGAATGGTCGGTCGAAGAGGGCGAGGCGCTGACGCCTGCCACCCCCGTTACCCTGCGCTGGGACAGCCCCGCGGGCCTGATCTTCCGCCGCGTGATGAGCGTGGACGAGGAGTTCCTGATCACCATCGAGCAATCGGTCGAGAACCCGACCGAGACCGCCGTGCGCGCCCAGCCCTACGCGCTGATCAACCGCCACGGCCTGCCCGAGCTGACCAACTTCTTCGTGATCCACGAGGGGGTCATCGGCCAGCACGAGGGCGAGCTGGTGATCGAGGATTACGACAACGTCACCGACTTTGCCGGCAAACCCGAGACCTTCACCGATGTCACCAACGGCTGGATCGGCTTTACCGACCACTACTGGATGACCAACCTGATCCCCGACCCGGGCGAGCCGGCCACACTCTCTGTCAGCTACCTCGCGCGCGGCGACATCTACCAAACGCTCACCAAACAGCCGACGCAGGACATTGCCGCCGGTGCCACCGTGACCAATCGCAGCCACCTCTTCGCCGGGGCGAAGGAGTGGGAGGTGATCAAGCACTACCAGGACGATCTGGGCTTCGTCGATTTCGTGAACACGGTCGACTGGGGCTGGTTCTGGATGCTGACCAAGCCGATCTTCCGCGGTCTGCACTTCCTGAACGGCCTCATCGGCAACATGGGCCTCGCGATCATCGCGCTGACCTTCATCATCAAGGCGATCCTCTTCCCGCTGGCCTACAAGAGCTACGTCTCTATGGCCAAGATGAAGGAGCTTCAGCCCGAGATGGAGAAGCTCAAGGAGAAGGCGGGCGACGACCGGCAGAAGCTGCAGCGCGAGATGATGGCGCTCTACAAGAAGGAAAAGGTGAACCCCGCCTCGGGCTGTCTGCCGATACTCTTGCAGATCCCGATCTTCTTCAGCCTCTACAAGGTGATCTTCGTCACGCTCGAACTGCGGCAGGCGGCTTTCTTCGGCCCGTTCCGCGACCTCTCGCAGCCTGACCCGACCTCGCTGTTCAACCTCTACGGGCTGCTGCCCTGGGCCAACCCCGAGCCGGGCACGATCCTTGCGCTGATCTTCATCGGCATCCTGCCGCTGCTGCTCGGCATCTCGATGTGGCTCCAGCAGAAGCTGAACCCGGCGCCCACCGACCCGACCCAGCAGATGATCTTTGCCTGGATGCCTTGGGTGTTCATGTTCATGCTTGGCGGCTTCGCCTCCGGCCTCGTGGTCTACTGGATCGCGAACAACACGATCACCTTCATCCAGCAGTACACGATCATGCGCAGCCACGGGCACAAGCCCGATGTGTTTGGCAACATCAAGAAGAGCTTCAAGAAGAAGCCCAAGGGTGATGCGGCGAAGGCGGCCAACTCGACGGCCAAGCCGGGCGGCAAGAAGTGACGGCGCGACTGGCCGAAATCTGGCGCTATCCCATCAAGAGCCATGGCCGCGAGCGGCTGGGCGGGGTGGTGCTGGAGGCCGGTCAGGCGCTGCCGGGCGACCGGAAATGGGCACTGGCGCTGGACGGCGCCGAGGCCGAGGCGGGCGCGTGGGCGCCCTGCTCCAACTTCGCCCGCACCTCGCGCAACCCCGCCCTCGCACCTTTCTGGGCGCAGACGGGCGCGGATGACACGTTGGTGCTGACCCACGACAAGCTGGGCGAGGCGGCGTTCCGCATGGATGACCCCACCGATCAGGCGCGCCTGCTGGACTGGATCGCGCCGCTCCGCCCCGAGGGCCAGCCCGCCGCAACGCGGGTGCTGAAGCTCGCGGGCCGGGGCTATACCGACAGCGACTTTCCATCCGTCACCCTCTGCAACCTAGCCAGCCATGCGGCGGTGGAGCAGCAGCTTGGCCAGAAGATCTCGCCCCTGCGCTGGCGCGGCAACCTCTGGGTCGAGGGGCTGGAGCCTTGGGCCGAGTGGGATTGGGTCGGCAAGGAGATTCGCGTGGGCGACTCCCTGCTGCGCGGCGTGGAGCGGACAGACCGGTGCCCGGCCACGATGGCCAACCCGGAGACCGGCGCGCGTGACGTGCCCACGGTGATGGCGCTGCGCGAGGGCTGGGGGCACAAGGATTTCTCGATCCGCTGCGAGGTGATCGAAGGCGGCGAGATCAGCGAAGGTAGCGAGGTGGCCCCGGCATGAGCACGCCCCTGCCCTTTCCGCTGGCCGAAGCCCCCGATGAGGTGAGCGAAGAGGCCGCCCGCAAGCTTTTTGCCGGTGAGATCGACTTTGTGAAGGGCGTGGTGGCGATGGACGGCCTGCCGCCCGCCGACCGCCCCGAGGTATGCTTTGCCGGACGCTCGAACGTGGGCAAGTCCACGCTGATCAATGCGCTGACCGGCCGCAAAGCGCTGGCCCGCGCCTCCAACACGCCGGGCCGGACGCAGGAGATCAACTACTTCGACCTCGCCGCGCAGGCCTATCTCGTCGACCTGCCGGGCTACGGCTTTGCCAAGGCGCCGATCCCGGTGGTCGAAAAATGGCAGCGGCTGCTCAAGGCCTACCTTCAGGGCCGCGTCACCCTGCGCCGGGCCTTCGTGCTGATCGACTCGCGGCACGGCGTGAAGGCGGTGGACGACGAGATCATGAGCTTGCTCGATACCGCCGCCGTGACCTTTCAGGTGGTGATGACCAAGGCCGACAAGGTGAAGGAGAAGGACCGCGAGAAGATGCTCACGCAGACCCGCGCGGCCCTGCAAAAGCACCCGGCGGCCTTCCCCGAGATTGTCTCGACGAGCTCCGAGAAGGGCGACGGCATTGCCACGCTCCGTGCCATCGTTCGGCGGATCACGCTCGAAGGCTAGGCACCGCCCCTGTTCATTTTCTTGCTCCAAATATCTCCGGGGGTCGCCACTGTGGCGCCACTGGTTCGAGCCCCGTGGCGACTGGGGCTGCCCCCCCCAATCCGACGCGCGGGCTTGGCACTGCCGCCGCGGCAGCATAGGAATGTGGCACCCCGCATAGGCCCAAAGAGATGAAGACCCAAAGCATGAACCGCGACTGGATCGCCACCGCCCGGACCCTCTCCGAGGCCCTGCCCTACCTCAAGCGCTACGTCGGCGCGACCGTTGTGATCAAGCTCGGAGGCCATGCGATGGGCTCCGACGAGGGCATGCAGAGCTTTGCCCGCGACGTGGTGCTGATGAACCTCGTTGGCGTGCACCCGGTCGTGGTGCATGGCGGCGGGCCGATGATCAACGACATGTTGAAGCGCCTTGGCGTGGAAAGCACCTTTATCAAGGGCAAGCGCGTCACCGACGAGGCCACGATGGAGGTGGTCGAGATGGTTCTGTCGGGCACCGTGAACAAGCGGATCGTGCAGGCGATCAACGCGCAAGGGGGCCGGGCCGTGGGCCTCTCTGGCAAGGATGCCAACATGATGGTCTGCGACCCGACCGACCCGGAACTGGGCCTGGTGGGCGAGCCGGTGGAAGTGGTGCCCGACGTGATCCGCCAGTTGCATGAGGACGGGTATATTCCGGTCGTCGCGCCGCTGGGCGCAGGGCGCGATGGCGAGACCTTCAACGTGAACGGCGATACCGCAGCGGGCGCGATTGCCGCCGCGCTGAAAGCCGACCGGCTGCTGCTGCTCACCGATGTTTCCGGCGTGAAGAACGCCGAGGGTGAGGTGATGACCCAGCTCACCCCGGAGAACGTGAAGGAGCTGACCGAGAGCGGCGTGATCGCGGGCGGAATGATCCCGAAGACGCAGACCGCGCTCGATGCGATCAGCGGCGGGGTGCGCGCGGTGGTCATCCTTGACGGGCGGGCGCCCAATGCCACTCTGCTGGAGCTGTTCACAGACCACGGGGCAGGCTCGCTCATTCGCCGCGAGGTGAAGTGACCTACAAGGCAGCGGCCCGTCTGGCGGCGCAGCATCACCTTGAAATCTATGGCGGGTTCCACCCCGAAGGCGGCGGCACGCTGCTGCTGCTCGGCCCTGGTGCGGGCGTTTGGGAGCATGTCACCGCCGCGCCCGAGTTCGCCCATGGCGATGACCCGATGGACCGTTGGTCGCGCCGGGTGATCGGCAGCATGGCCGAGGCGCTTGGCGCGGAGCCGCTCTTTCCCTTCGACGGGCCGCCTTGGCACCCGTTTCAGAGCTGGGCGCAGGCCACGGGCCGCTGCTGGGAGAGCCCGGTGCGGCTGCTGGTGCATGACCGGGCAGGGCTTTGGGCGAGCTTTCGGGGCGCGCTGCGCTTTGCCGAGACGCTGGCCTTGCCGGAGGCAGACGCCCCCCGCCCCTGCGAGGCCTGCGCCGCGCCCTGTCTGAGTGCCTGCCCGGTTGGCGCGCTCTCACCCGAGGGCTACGACACCGCCGCCTGCCACGCCTATCTCGACACCGCTGAAGGGGCCGATTGCCTTGGCCGGGGCTGCAAGGTCAGAAGGGCTTGCCCTGTCTCCGCGACCTTCCCTAGGGTGGAGGCGCAATCGGCATTTCACATGGCTCATTTTCACAGACCCGGGACGAATTGATGCGTCAGCTCATGCTTCTCCGCCACGCAAAATCTAGCTGGGATGACCCGCTTGCCGATGACTTCGACCGCGCGTTGAACGACCGCGGGCGGCGCGGGGCGCAGGCGATGGGCGACTGGATTCGCGCCAAGGATCTTGCCCCTGATGTGGTGCTCTGTTCCGCCGCCGCACGGACGGTAGAAACATGGGAGCGGATGATGCTGGAGGCGGATGTGAAGTATTCGCCCGGGCTCTACCACGCCGGGCCGGACAGGATGCTGACTGCGCTGCAGGGGGCCAAGGGCAAGCGGCTGATGATGGTGGGCCACAACCCCGGCATGGGCGCGCTGGCGGCGATGATGGTGCGCAATGCGCCGGTTCACAGCCGGTTTGGCGATTATCCGACCTGCGCGCTCACCGTAGCGGAGTTCGACATCGACGACTGGGCCGATCTGGCGCCGCGGCAGGGCCGGGTGCTGCACTTTCTGACCCCGCACGACATCGAGAACTCCAGCCCCCACGCCTGAGGGCAGAGGTCAGCCGAAGATCCTCTGCCAGAGGCCGAGCGGCAGAGCGCGCCCTGCGGTGAAGAGCCATGCGAAGGGCGCGGGGAAGCTGGTGGAGAAGCGGCCGGATTTCATTGCGGCGACGACCCGCTCGGCGGCGGCCTCGGGCGACATGATCTGCGGCATGTCGAACTCGTTCTTCTCCGTGAGCCGGGTGGCGATGAAGCCGGGGTTTACCCGCTGCACGGTGAGGCCGGTGCCCTTGAGGTCGGCGCGCAGATTCTCGGCGAGGTGCATCAGCCCGGCCTTGGAGGCGCCGTAGCCAACCGCGCCGGGCAGGCCGCGAAAGCCCGAGAGGGAGCCGATGAGGGTGATCTGGCCGGAGCCGCGGGCGAGCATGGCGGGCAGGGCCGCCCCCAGCACGCGGAGCGCGCCGGTGAAGTTGGTATCGGCCATCTTCACCACCGCCTCGCTTTGCCAGTCGGTGGCCTCGACGGGCTCGTAGAAACCCGCGCAATAGACCAGCACATCGGGGGCACCCGCTGCCTCGGCGGCCTTGGCGGTTGCGGCGGCATCGGTCACGTCGAAGGGGATGACCCGCGCCTCGCCCAACTCGCCTGCCAGCTCCTGCAGTGGCTCTTCGCTGCGGGCGGAGAGCAACAGGCTGGCGCCTTCGGCAGAGAGGGCGCGGGCCAGCGCGGCGCCTAGGCCGGAGCTGGCGCCGATGATCCAGATACGTTCGCCGGAAAGGCTCATGCTGCGGCCTCGGCTTTGGCCTGCCTGGGCTCGACGGCACGTTCTTCCGCGCGGGCGGGGCGCATGGTGGCGGTCAGCTCGGCGACCTTGAGGCCGAACTTGCGCATCTCGGAGCGGTTGAGGATGACGCCGCTGGGCGTGAGGTAGAGCCAGTCGGTCACGTTCAGCACATGGCCGCCGGCATCCTCGGGCAGGCGCAGGCGGTAGCGCATGAGCAGCGCGCCACCAGAGATGCGGCCCTCGGCGGCGCCGATGATGTCGTCGGCGGTGGCTTCGAACCTCTCATCGTCGATCATGTTGATCGCCCATTCGCGCTCCTGTGTGGAGCCGTCTGCATAGGTGAAGTGCTCGCGGAGGGTGCCGGCGCGGCCAGTCCAGCTGCCTTCCATCCGGGCGGTGAAACGGCTCACCACGCGGCCGCGCGGGCCGTGAATGAGGCCCTCGCATTCCATCGCGCCGCCGAGGTGGCGGGTGATCTTGAAGGCGGGGGTGGTCTCGGCATAATCCTCGACCCGCTGGGCGCGGAAGCTGGTGAGGCGGCCCAGCACGAAGCGGACGAGGAGGGCGACTGCGAGGCCGATGAGGATGCCCCAGACGAGATCAGGCATGGGCCAGCTCCACCTGTGACACGCTGGTTTGCCCGGCGGTGAAGGCCCCGGCGCAGATGGCGAGGTAGTAGTGCCACGTGCGCAGGAAGCGCTCGCCGTGGCCGAGCTGCATGATCTTGCCTCGGTTCTCCTGCATCCGATCGGCCCAAGTGGCACAGGTGCGGGCGTAGTCGGTGCCGAAATCGAAGCTTTCGACCACCCGCAGCCCCGCCGCCTGCGCCTGCTTGGCGATTTGCCCGGGGGAGAGCAGCATGCCGCCGGGGAAGGTGTAGTGGCGGATGTAGTCGGAGCTCTTGCGGTAGATGTCGAAGTAGCTGTCGGGCACGGTGATGGCCTGGATCACAGCGCGGCCCTGTTCGGAGAGGCTCTGCTTTAGAGTGGCGAAGTACTGCGGCCAGTAGCGCTGGCCCACGGCCTCGATCATCTCGATGGAAACGATGTTGTCATAGGTGCCGCGCTCGTGGCGGTAATCTTGCAGCACGATCTCGGCGCGGCCATCGAGCCGGGCGTCGGCGTAGCCTTTTTGCGCGGGCGAGATGGTGAGCCCCTTCACGTTATGGCCCCGGTCGGCGGCGCGTTCGGCAAAGCCGCCCCAGCCGCAGCCGATCTCGAGCACGCGGTCGCCGTGGCCGGAGAGACGGTCGAGAATACGATCATACTTGCGATGCTGGGCGCGCTGGAGGTCAGTTTCGCCCTCGGCGTAGAGGGCGGAGCTGTAGGTCATGCTTTCGTCCAGCCAGAGCTGGTAGAACTCGTTGCCCACGTCGTAGTGCGAGCGGATGTTGCGGGCGGCCTGCCGGGGCGTGTTGGCGCGCAGGAGCGTGTCGACGAGGCGGTAACGCAGGGTGGCCCAGAAGGACGGGTAGGCGAAGGCCTCGACCTCGGTGAGATTGAGGCAGGCGAAGTGGATGAAAGCAGCGATGTCGGGGCTGTCCCACAGGCCCTCGACGTAGGTTTCGCCAAATCCGATATCGCCCCGTGCGGCCAGCGCGGTGACCACGGACCAGTCGTGCAGGTGCAGCTCGGCCTCGGGCTGGCCGGAGCCGAAGTGCAGCACTTCGCCCTCGGGCGTGCGCAGTGTCAGCGACCCGCGCGCGATGCTTTCGCAGGTGTCCAGAAATTCGCGCTTCACGCGGTTGGTCAGGAAGAGCATGGGGTGATTTCCTTTTCGGGCGGCAAGGGGCGGCGACGGTAGGGTGCGCCTTTCAGCCGGAGTTTGAGGGCCTGCCAATGGATCAGCGCCATGGTCCGGGCGGCGCCGAACGGGCGGCGCAGGGTGGCGGCGGCAATGGCGCGGCTGGTCAAGGGGGCACGGGGGCCGCTGAGGGTGGCCGTGAGGCCGCGGTTGCCGTTGGTGTGGATGATACGAATGGTGAGGCGGTCGGGGCGGAAGGCAAACTCGAAGGCGTAGCCGCCTTTGACCTCTTGGAACGGCGAGACGTGCAGCGCCTTGGGCGTGGTGATCCGGTCGCCGGGGGTGATTGGCGCGAAGTCAGGGCGGTGGCAGAGGTAGCTGTGGCGGTCGCCAAAGGGCGTTTCGACCTCGGCGATGACGGCGCGGAGGTGCTCGCCCTCCAGCGCCAGCCAGAAGCTCACCGGGTTGAAGCCATAGCCCAGCCAGCGCGGCTGGGTCAGGAGGCGGAGAGCAAGGCCCTCGGGTGCCCCGGCCTCGGCCAGCCGGGAGCGCACCCATGCCGGGCCGTGGCCCCTGCCCCGCTCGGTGCCGCCGCCATGATCGGCCCGGCGCACGGACCACAGGTTGAAGCGATCGCGCGAGAACAGCCGGGGACCGGGCGCCTCGCCCTTGGGGTCGATCAGCACGTAGTCGACGCCGTAGGTAAAGCGATGCTCCGGCCCGCCGTGGCGGATGTGCGTGGTGGAACCGCGCAGGTGTTCGGGTGCCGTCATGCGGCCACCAGAGCGCGGCTACGCTCCATCTCGCGGGCGATGCGCACGGCGGAGGCGAAACCGTCTTCGTGGAAGCCGTGACGCGTCCATGCTCCGGCGAACCATGTGCGGTTGCGGCCCTGCATCCGGCGGAGTTGCTGCTGGGCATTGAGCGCCGGGCCGTCGAAAACAGGGTGGCGGAAGGTCTTTTGATCGTAGATCAGGTGCTCGGCCACCGAGCGGGCGGGGTTGAGCGAGACGAAGAGCGGATCGGCAGGGTCGATGTTTTGCAGCCGATTCATCCAGTAGGTCACGCCGATGGCAGGCTCGTCGCGGCCGGTTTCGGCCTTGTAGACCCAGGACGACCACACGGCACGGCGCTGGGGCATCTGCGATGTGTCAGCGTGCAGAGTCATCTCGTTATCCTGGAAGCGGATGGCGGAGAGGGCGGCCTGCTCGGCGGCATCGGGCTGGGCGAGCAGTTTGAGCGCCACGTCGGAATGGGTGGCGAGGATCACCTCGTCATAGCGGGCGGGGTCGCAGCCCTCGGCGTGAATGGTCACGCCTGCCGGGTCGCGCTGCACGCTGGTGACGGGGGTGCCGGGGCGCAGCGCCACGCCCTGCGCGGTGAGATGCTCGGTGACCCGCTCGACATAGCTGCGGGAGCCGCCCGAGACGGTGTACCACTGGTGCTGGCCCGACGCGGAGAGCAGCGCGTGGTTGCGGAAGAACTGGAGCAGGGCGCGCGCCGGAAAGTTGACGATCTCGGAGGGCGGGGTGGACCAGATCGCGCCGCATAGCGGCGTCAGGTAGTAGCGGCGGAACCAGTCGCCCAGCGCGAGATCATCCATCAGATCGGCCACAGTGGCGGCCTCATCCTTGGCGGTGGCTTCGGCGCGGGAATTGAAGCGCAGGATATCGCGGATCATCTGCCAATAGGCGGGCCGGGCGAGGTTGCGCTTTTGCGCGGTCAGCGCAGAGAGGTCGCGCAGGCCATATTCGATGCGCCCGCCGTCGATGGTAGCGCCGAAGGACATGTCGGACGGTTCAACCGGAACCTCGAGATCGCGGAACATTGCGGTGAGGTGCGGGTAGGTCACGTAGTTGAACACGATGAAGCCGGTATCGACCGGTTGGGTGCCGTGCCGCCCGGCGTTCACGGTGCGGGCATGGCCACCGAGGCGCGGCGCGGCCTCGTAGAGCGTGACGTGATGGTCGCGGGCGAGCAGGTAGGCGGAGGCGAGCCCCGAGATGCCGCCGCCGACGATGGCGATGCGGCGGGCTGGCTGGCGTGTGGCGTCGAGCGACATGGGGCTCCCCGGTTTCTGCTGTTGTCCAAAGGGTTACGCAGAAGTCACGGGGTTGGTTCAGAAATAGTTTCGGCCCGTGCTCAACCCGCGCCCCATGTGTCGGTCAGGCGGTAACCCTCGGGCCATGGATCGGTTGGATCGATGAAGTGTTGGTGTGTGCCGGTGACCCAGCCGCGCCCCGAAATCTCGGGCCGGATGGCAGGTGTGCCGCCGAGGGTGGTGGTGCCGAGGATGCGGCCGGAAAAGGTGCTATCGATCACCGAGGAGACGGTGAGGCGCTCGCCCTCCTTCATCTCGCCGCGGGCATGGAGCAGGGCCATGCGGGCGGAGAGCGCGGTGCCGGTGGGCGAACGGTCGATCTTGCCGGGACGGATGGCCACGGCGGCGCGGGAGGTGAGCGCACTGCCCTCACGCGCGACCGGCGCGGCGAAGAGGCAGAAGGAAATGTGCTGCCAGTCGGGCAGCGTGGGGTGGGTGAAGCCGAGCTGCTCGGTGGCGGCGTCGGAGAGCTTTGTGCCAAGGCGGGCAAGGTCGCGAGCCTCATCGGGGGTGAGCGCGAAACCGAGGGCCTTTGCATCGACCACCACGAAGCTGTCGCCGCCGAAGGCGGTATCGACGGTGAGGGTGCCCATGCCCTCGACCTCCAGCGGCGCATCGAGCCGGGCGGCAAAGCTGGGCAGGTTCTCGACAAAGATGCGCCGGGCTTTTCCGCCGGAACACTCGGCCCGCACGCGGACAAGCCCGCCCGGAGCCTCCAACGTGATATGGGTTTCGGGCTCGGTCATTGGAAGGATGCCGGTATCGAGCAGCACGGTGGAGACGCAGATGGAGTTGGAGCCGGACATCGGCGGCGTATCCTCCGGCTCCATGATGATGAAGGCGGCGTCAGCCTCAGGGTGCTTGGGCGGGACCAGCAGGTTGACGTGGCGAAATACCCCGCCGCGCGGCTCGTTCAGCATGAGGTTGCGCAGGGTGCCATCCGCCGCGATCCAGCGGGACTGCTCCCAGAGCGTCTCGCCCGGTGGCGGGGATACGCCGCCGGTGATGACATCGCCCACCTCGCCCTCGGCGTGGGCGGAAACGGTGTGGATGATCCGTCTGGTCTGCATGGGCCGACCGTGAGGCCGCCCGGGCCGAGGTGCAAGTTTTTTTGATCCGGGAGGCGAGGTAGTGCGTAGACGGTGCATGTTGAATGCCTTGCCCGATCTTGCAGAGCCATGTGAGCCTGCGATGATGCCCCCACAGAACCGGGGACGTAACGG
Source organism: Vannielia litorea (assembly GCF_019801175.1). Classification (NCBI taxonomy): domain Bacteria; kingdom Pseudomonadati; phylum Pseudomonadota; class Alphaproteobacteria; order Rhodobacterales; family Paracoccaceae; genus Vannielia; species Vannielia litorea. The sequence continues at coordinate 36,222 of NZ_JAHVJR010000003.1, read as the reverse complement.
GGCGCGGGTGGAAACGATTGGAGAAGAGACACGGCTGATGCTTGCGGTGCGCGACCAGCGCGACCGGGCTGCCTTTGCCGCGCTTTTCCGGCGGTTCGCGCCGCGGGTGAAGGGCCTCGTGATCAAGGGCGGGTGCAGCCCGGCCATGGCCGACGAGGTGGTGCAGGAGGTGATGCTGCGGGTCTGGCACAAGGCGCGGCTGTTCGATCCGCACCGGGCCGGGGTGGCGGCGTGGATCTTTACCATCGCGCGCAATGCGCGGATCGACATGCTCCGGCGCGAGGCGCGGCCGATGCCGGAGGAGTTGAAGGAAGAGCCCGGGACCGAGCCTGATGCAGGGCAGGTCGTGGCGCTGGAACAGGAGGCCCGCAAGCTGAGGGTGGCGCTGGAAACGCTGGCCCCGGCGCAGCGGGAAGCGATTGAGCGCGCCTATTTGGGCGAGCTGACGCATCAGGAGTTGTCGGAGGCCACCGGGCTTCCGATGGGAACGATCAAGAGCCGCATCCGGCTGGGACTGGAGCGGTTGAGGCATGAACTGAGGGGGCTTAGGAGCCCGGACGATGGACAAGATTGAGCATCACCTGACGGAGCCGCTGATCGCGGCCTATGCGGCGGGCACCCTGCCCGAGCCGTTTGCGCTGGTAGTGGCCACACATATCTCGATGTGCGACGACTGCCGCGCGGCGGTGGAGGCCCATGAAGCGATGGGTGGCGCAGTGCTGGAAACCAGCGCCAATGTGGCGGTGGACGACGCGGTGCTGGAGGCCACCCTTGCGGGGCTGGATCTTCCGCGCAATGAGGCGCCTGCGGCTGTGCGCAACGGCTGCTACCCCGGCCCGGTGATGGAGGCCCTGAAGGGCCGCGCGCCGCGCTGGCGGTTTGGCAATGCGATGGTGCGGCAGCGGATCTTGCACGCGGGGCCAGAAGGCTCGGTGCGGCTGCTGCACATTCCGGCGGGCGTGGCGGTGCCGGACCACGGGCACAATGGGCTGGAGCTGACGCTGGTGCTCTCGGGCAGCTTCTCGGACGAGACGGGGCGGTTTGGCCCCGGTGATGTGGAAGTGGCCGATGATAGCCTCGAGCATACGCCGGTGGCTGACGCGGGCGCGCCCTGCATCTGCCTTGCCGCCACCGATGCGCCGCTGCGGTTTTCCGGCTGGATGCCGCGGGTGGCTCAGAGGTTCCTGCGGATTTGAAGCTGCGGGCGGCGAGACGTGTGCTGCCCTAGAGGGTTTCGACCGAAAGAATGGTGGGCAGGTGGCGGGCGATCTCCTGCCATGTGTCGCCCTCGTCGGTGGAGGCAAAGACCGAGCCGCTGTTGGTGCCGAAGTAGACACCGGCCCGCTCTTCGGTATCGCCCGCCATCGCCTGCCGCAACACGGTGAAGAAACAGCCCTCCTGCGGCAGCCCCTCCCGCATCGCCTGCCAGCTTTGCCCACCATCGCGCGAGCGCCAGACGGCGCAGGCGGCATCGGGCGGGAAGCGGCCCTGGCTGTCGCCGTTGAGCGGCAGCGTCCAGAGCGTTTGCGGGTCGGCCGGATGCACGCGTATCGGGAAGCCGAAGGTGGAGGGGAGGCCGGAGGTGATATCATCCCAGCTACGCCCGCCATCCGTTGAGCGCCAGACGCCGTGGTGGTTTTGCTGGTAAAGCAGATCGCCGCCACCGGGCGCGCGCATCATGTTGTGAACGCAGTGGCCCACGTCGCCGTCGCGCGGCGCTGCGGGGTGCTGATGGCCCTCGCAGGCCTCGGCGTTGGAGAGGCGGTTGCGCCGCTCCCAAGTGGCCCCACCATCCTCGGTGGCAAAGACCCCGGCGGCGGAGATGCCGACCCATGCGCGCTTGGCGTCTTCCGGGTGGCTGACGATGGTGTGCAGCACGAGGCCTGCGGCGCCGGGGTTCCAGCTGTCGGCGGAAGGGTGGTTGGTGAGGCCCTCGATGCGGGAGAAGCTCGCGCCCTTGTCGCTGCTGGCAAGCAGTTGCGCAGGCTTGGTGCCGGCGTGGAGCGTGCCGTGGGCGTGGTTCAGGCTCCAGATTTGCTGGAAGTCGCTCTCGAAGGGCAACGGCTCGCCGGTGATGCCGAAGAAGGCGGCGGTGTCGGGGTCGTTTTCGGCCCAATCATCCATTTCGCCCTTGGTCAGGCGGGTGAGCTGCCAGCTCTCGCCGCCATCCTCCGAGCGCCAGACGCCCGCACCGGTGAAGGCGTTGCCGCCCCCGGCCCAGATGGTGCCGCTGGCCGGGTCGCCAATGGCGTGGTTGATGCACCAGCCGTCACAATGCGGGCCGGAGACCTTCCACCCCATCCGGTTTGCGCCGCCGTCGAGAATAAACGCGCCTTTGGTGGTGCCGAGCAGAACTTTGACCATGGAATCGCCCTCCCTGTTGGAGCGAGGGTATCACTGCAAGGCGGCCACGGGAAGTTAAGTTGATATGCACCTATATGTCGGCGGTGGGCTGCCCATAGAGGTAGCGCGGCGAATATGCCTGCCTTGAAATGACAAAGGAGGGGCAAGGTTGCCCCTCCTTCCAATCGGTCATCAAAGAGTTTAGTGCCCGAGGATCTGGCTGAGGAACAGCTTGGTCCGCTCGCTCTTGGGGTTGTTGAAGAACTCTTCGGGCTCGTTCTGCTCCACAATCTGGCCGGCATCCATGAAGATGACGCGGTTCGCGACCTGGCGGGCGAAGCCCATCTCGTGGGTCACGCAGAGCATGGTCATGCCCTCTTCGGCCAGCTCGATCATGGTGTCGAGCACCTCCTTGATCATCTCCGGGTCGAGCGCCGAGGTGGGCTCGTCAAAGAGCATGATCCGGGGCTTCATGCAGAGCGAGCGGGCGATGGCCACGCGCTGCTGCTGGCCGCCCGAGAGCTGGCCCGGATACTTGAGCGCCTGATCGGGGATCTTCACCTTCTCGAGGAAGTGCATCGCCGTGGCCTCGGCCTCTTTCTTCGGCACCTTGCGGACCCAGATGGGCGCGAGGGTGCAGTTTTCGAGGATGGTGAGGTGCGGAAAGAGGTTGAAGTGCTGAAAGCACATGCCGACTTCGGAGCGGATCTTGTCGATGTTCTTGAGGTCCGAAGTCAGCTCGGTGCCGTCGACGATGATCTGCCCTTCCTGATGCTCTTCCAGCCGGTTGATGCACCGGATGAGAGTGGATTTACCCGAGCCCGAAGGCCCGGCGATTACGATCCGCTCGCCGCGATAGACCGTCAGGTCAATGTCGCGCAGCACGTGGAAGGTGCCATACCACTTGTTCATCTTGTTGATTTCGATGGCGACCTCGTCGCTCACCTGCATCTTGGAGCGGTCGATTTCGCGGTCTGTAGCAAGGTCAGACATTGTGAGGTCTCCTTAGCGGTGGCCAGTCTGAAGCTTGCGCTCCAGATACATGGAATAGCGGGACATGCCGAAGCAGAAGAGGAAGAACAGCGCGGCGATGAACATGTAGAGTTCCCAGACGATGCCGTTCCAGGCCTGGTCGGCGCGGATCGAGTTGGAGAGGCCCAGCGGGTCCAGAAGGCCGATGACCGAGACCAGCGTGGTATCCTTGAACAGCCCGATGAAGGTGGAGACGATCCCGGGGATCGAGATCTTCAGGGCCTGGGGCATGATGATCAGCCGCTGCGCCTGCCAGTAATCCAGACCGAGCGAGTCGGCCCCCTCGTACTGGCCCTTCGGCAGGGCGGCGAGACCACCCCGGATCACCTCGGCCATGTAGGCGGCCGAGAACAGCGTGGCCATGATGATGACCCGCAGGATGATGTCGAAGTTGGTGCCCGGCGGAAGGAAAATGTTCAGCAGGGTCGAGGCCACGAAGAGCAGGGTGATCAGCGGCACGCCGCGAATGAACTCGATGAATCCGACGCAGAGCGACTTGACGATCAGCAGGTCGGATTGCCGGCCCAGCGCCAGAACGATGCCAAGTGGCAGCGAGCAGGCGATGGCGACGACGCCGATGGTGATCGAGAGCATCATGCCACCGAAGTCGCGCGAGGCGACCGGCTCGATGGCCAGCGGGATGACCGAGGCCAGCCCGTCCTGCACATAGCCGGACAGGAAGAGCCACCAGACCATTGCTGCGACCACGGCAGCGATGATCGCGCCCAGTTGGCCGATTGCCTCGGAGCCGTATTTGACCACGGCGTATAGGATCACGAAGCCCAGCGCGGCGCAGATCGGCGACCAGATGGTGCCGCCCCAGAGCAGCCACGGAAAGAGGAAGGGGTAGATCGCGCTGAAAATCAGCAGCTTGCTCGGCACCTTGTCGGAGAACAGCACCGGGGCCAGCGCGGGTGCCAGCAGCACGAAAGCGAGGATTGGGCGCCAGTAGAGCTCGGCGGGGTAGAACCCGAAGAGCAGCTGGATCCAGCGTTCGCGGATCACGCCCCAGCAGGCACCGGAGGTGCCGTGCTCGCCCACTTTGCCAGCGGCTGTGAGCATCTCGCGGCATTCGCCCAGCGAGGTGGCATTCCACGTGGGCGAGAAGAACCACGGGATCAGCATCCAAAGCACATACGCGATGAAGGCCGTGCAGAGGATAGTGACGATGGTGTTGAACGGCCCGGTGAAGAGGTTCTTCTTGCCCCAGCCGAGGAGGCCGACGGTCGAGGCCGGCGGCTCCTTTTGCGGGAGCATGGTATCGCGCACGAAGGCGACGGTATCGGCGTGCAGGTTGCTCATCTTACCTCTCCACCAGTTTGACGCGGTTGTTGTACCAGTTCATCAGCGCCGAGATGCTCAGCGAGATGATGAGGTAGATCAGCATGCCCAGCAGGAGCGTTTCGAGCTCCTTGCCGGTCTGGTTGAGGGTGATCCCCATCAGCGTGCCGGTGATGTCCATGTAGCCCACGGCGATGGCCAGCGAGCTGTTCTTGGTCAGGTTCAGATACTGCGAGATCAGCGGCGGGATGATGACCCGCAGCGCCTGCGGCAGCACCACCAGCCGCATGATGCGGTTTGGGCGCAGGCCCAGCGCACCGGCGGCCTCGGTCTGGCCTGCGGAAATGGCGAGGATGCCGGCCCGCACGTTCTCGGCGATGAAGGCCGCGGTGTAGAGCGAAAGCGCCAGCCAGAGGGCGATGAGCGAGTTCCGCAGGTAGGTGCCGCCCTGGAAGTTGAAGCCCTTCAGCTCCGGGTAGCCGAGGTGGAAGCCGAGCGCGACCAGCACCACGAGCAGCGGCACCACGAGGGTGCCGAGGGTCAGATACCATGTGGTGGGGCGCTTGCCGGTCTTCTCCTGCGTGGCATCGGCGTTGCGCTTGATCGCGCGGACGCCGAAGATCGAGGCCACCACGACGGCGATGATCAGCAGCAGGTCGAGGCTGATATCGAAGTTCATTGAGCTGGTGCCGAAGAGGTGAATGTCACCCAGCGAGCGCGAGAAAAGCGGCTCGGGCACGTAGACGCCGCGGTTGGTGATAGCGACGGTGTCGAAGATCTTCATCGTCGCTTCTGGATCGTCGCCGCGGAAGGCGCGGGGCGCGGGCAGCGTTTCGATCAGGATCGCCATGGCGAAGACGATCCAGAGCAGCACCGGCACGTTGCGGAACATCTCGACGTAAACCGTGGTGAGCCGGGCGATCAGCCAGTTGGGCGAGAGCCGGAGCACACCGATGATCACCCCGATCACCGTGGCGGTGATGCAGCCCAGAACCGCGACCAGCAACGTGTTCAGCAGGCCGACGAAGGCGGCGCGGAGGTGGCTGTTTTGGTTGTTGTATTCGATCAGGACCTGGTTGATGTCGTATCCCGCAGGCTCGGTGAGAAAGCCGAAGCCCACTGTCTTGCCGCTGGTGGCAAGGTTCTGCACCGTGTTGCTGATCAGGAAGCCGACAAGCAGCAGGAACCCGATCAGTGCCACCACCTGAATCGTCATCGACCGGTAGCGGGTGTCGTAGATGAGCATGGAAAGCCGGAATTCGGCCTTCGGCGGATCCGTGACAGTTGCCATTGTGGCGCTCCCCCGAGCTGTGAGTTGCTACACCTTCCCCGTTTGCGGACGCGGGTCCGCAAGCCACTGGGTGCAGCTATTTTGAAATTTCATATCCCCGATTGCGAAGGGGCGCGGCCTTGCGGTCGCGCCCCCTGCTTTGATCTTACCGGAACGGCGGTGCGTAGAGCAGGCCGCCTTCGGTCCACTGGGCGTTGAGCCCGCGGCTCAGGCCGATCGGAGTGGCCGAACCGATGTTGCTTTCGAACACTTCGCCGTAGTTGCCGACGCTCTCGATGACCATCTTGGCCCAGCCAGCGTCGAGGCCGAGCATCTCGCCGAGGTTGCCCTCGGTGCCGAGCAGGCGGTTCACTTCCGGGTTGTCACCGGCAGCGGCCGACATCTCGCCGACGTTGGCGGAGGTCACGCCATACTCTTCGGCAGCGATCATCGCGTTGAGCGACCAGCGGACGATATCGCCCCACTCGTCATCACCGTGCCGCACGAGCGGGCCGAGCGGCTCTTTCGAGATGATTTCGGGCAGGATCACGTGATCGGCCGCGTTCTCGAAGGTGGAGCGCGTCGCGGCGAGGCCGGAGGCGTCGGTGGTGTACACGTCGCAGGCGCCAGCGAGATACTGCTGCTGGGCTTCGGCGTTGGTTTCGATCGGCACCGGCTCGTAGCTGATGTTGTTCACGCGGAAGAAGTCCGCGAGGTTCAGCTCGGTGGTGGTGCCGGTCTGGATGCAGACGGTGGCGCCATCAAGCTCTTTGGCCGAGGACACGCCCAGCTCTTTGGGGACCATGAAGCCCTGACCGTCGTAGTAGTTCACGCCGACGAAGGTGAACTTGAGGTCCACGTCGCGCGAGAAGGTCCAGGTGGTGTTCCGGGCCAGCATGTCGATCTCGCCGGAAGCGAGCGCGGTGAAGCGGGTTTTACCGGTGGTGGGCACGAACTCGACAGCGGTCGGGTCGCCAAGCACGGCAGCGGCAACGCCACGGCACACGGCCACGTCGAAACCTTCCCATTCGCCCGAAGCGTTCGGCGCCGCAAAGCCCGGCACGCCGGTCGCAACGCCGCAGTTCAGCTTGCCGCGCGCTTTCACGTCGTCAAGCGTCGCCGCAGCGCCGGCGGTGGCGGCAAGGCCAGCGACGGTCAGTGCGCCGAGAAATACGGATTTTTTCATGTTTACCTCTTCCTGATCGTCCGGTGCCGTTTTGTTACGGCTTTCCGGAGTGAATACCGGCAGGGTGTGCCGATGTGCGTGAGTGCGATGCCCAACCCTCAGGACACCGCAGAAGTGCGTCAAGTTGGCCGAATTCGTCAGGGGACGTCAAGGGCGCGAGGGCGTGCTTCCTTGGCGTAAAACAGTTTTTTGCCCGTTTTTTGGGCGAAAGCCCGGCGGCGTTCGCCCTGAGGGCGAAGCGGCGCGATTCACTTGGCAAGTCTGGAAAGCCGGAAGAGCTCTGCCGCGTGCAAGAAATCGCCACGTTTGCGGGCGGCCACTTCGGCGGCCTCTTCATCCTCGCCCCATTGCTCGATCTGCCAAGCCTCATCGACCCGGCTACGCTCCCAAAGATCCTCAGGCGCGGCGTGGCCTGCCTGCACGGCAAGTCCCATGATCAGCGAGCCGGAGAGAGCGGTGAGATCGTGCAGCGCGGTGAGCGCGAAGGCATCCTGACGCTGGACCAGCGCCCGCAGCGCCTCGATGGAGGTGGCGGGCTGGGGCACATGCATTACCCCGGTGGCGATGACGAGGGGCGCATCGAGTGCGTCACTGGCCCAATCCACCAGCGGATCCCACGCCACGGCCTGACGTTCGACCAGTGCAGTGGGGCTTTCGGCCCGGTAGCAGATGAGATCGCTCTCGCCATAGGCGGCCACGATCTCTGCCACGTCGGCGTGCTGCGGCGCAACCCGGTCGAGCGCGGAGTTGGCGGAGCGGGTGAAGGGCATGGAGAGCGGATCGATCTTTTCGCCCTGTGCTTGCCACTCGGCAGCCACGGCGCGGGCAAGCGCCTCGGTGGGCAGCAGCAGCGGGGCCTTGGCCGGGGTCTTCACCGGGCGGCCATCGAGATGCACGGCGAAGCCCGCGCCCTCGGGCACGGCCTGTGCCTCGGTCCAGAACCGTTTTGCCGCCCATTCCGCCATTTGCGTCAGCCTCCTGTTGCCCGGAAAATCGCCCGGCCCAACGCGGCAGCGTCCTGCACCACCTCTGCGGCCCCGGCCTCTGCCAGCGCGGCGGGCGCATGATAGCCCCAGCTCACACCGATCCCGGTGATGCCCGCGTTGCGGGCCATGTCCATGTCATAGCTCGTGTCGCCAATCATCACGGCCTGATGCGCCTCGCAGCCGGTCTCCCGCAGGGCCGCCTCGAGCATCGAGGGGTGCGGCTTGGAGGGGTGATGGTCAGACACCTGCTCGGAGATGAACATTCCCTCGAGGCCGGAGGATTTGACCAGCGCATCGAGCCCCCGCCGGGACTTGCCGGTGGCAACGCAGAGCAGGTTCTCAGGTGTTTGGGCCAGCTCATCGAGCAGCTCGCGCATGCCGGGATAAAAGATCGCCGCCGGGGAGGTTTTGCGAATCTCGACGAAGCTGTCCTTGTAGGCGGCGGTCATGGTCGCGACCTCGCCGGCATCGGCCTCGGGGCAGAGTCGGGCGATACCCACCTCGAGCGAGAGGCCGACGATGGAGAGCACCTGCGCGCGCGGCGGGGCCGTGCGGCCGGTGGCGGCAAAGCCCGCGGTCATCGCGGCGACGATCTCGTTCTGGCTGTCGATGAGCGTGCCATCCACGTCGAAGATGATGCAGCGCAGCTGGCTCAATGGTAGTCCTCGAAGGGGTCGTCGGCGGCGAGATCCTCTGTCCAACCGAAGGTGTCAAAGGTCTCGGCCATATGCTGGGGCAGCGGGGCGGTCACGGTGACGGGCTGCTTGGTGACCGGGTGCAGGAAGGTCATCGAGCGGGCGTGCAGATGCAGCTTGCCCGATATGATGCCGCCCATTCCAGCGCCCCATCCGTCGCCCATGTTCTCCTGTGCCGAGCCGCCGTATTTGCCGTCGCCCGCGATCGGATGGCCGATCTCGGCCATGTGGGCGCGGAGCTGGTGAGTGCGGCCTGTGATCGGCTCCAGAGCAACCCATGTGGCGCGGCCCGCCACGCGGTAGAGTGCGGAATAGAGCGTGTGCGCCCGTTTGGCGCCCTCGGTGCTCTCGACTTCGCGGGGGTGGACACAGAGCATCTTCTCCCCTGCCCCCTTGCCACCCGGCGCTTTGACGAGGCCAAATTTGATCTCGCCGTTGTAGGGCGAGGGCACACCGGCCACCACGGCCCAGTAGATCTTGCGGGTTTCCTTGTGGCGGATGGCTGCAGTCAGGTCGGCCGCGATCTTGCGGGAGCGGGCGAGCAGCAGGACGCCGGAGGTGTCCTTGTCGAGCCGATGGACGAGGCGGGGCTTGTCCTCGGTGCCGAAGGTCAGCGCCTCGGCCAGCCCGTCGACGTGGCGCGTTTGGCCGGAGCCGCCTTGCGTGGGCAGGCCCGGGGGCTTGTTGAGGGCGATGATGTAATCGTCCTTCCAGATGACCGCATCGCGGATCATCTTGGCATCGGCGTCGGAGACCGTGCTGCGCTTGGTGGGCGTGGGCGCGGCCCCCTCGGGGAGCGGCGGGATGCGCACCTCCTGCCCTTCTTCCAGCCGGGTCGAGGCCTTCACCCGCCCGCCATCGACGCGAATCTCGCCCTTGCGGCACATCTTCTCGATCCGGCCCTGAGGGACGTGCGGGAAGATGCGGCGGAACCAGCGATCCAGCCGCTGGCCAGCATCGTCGGCGGAGACGGGAAGGGTTTGCACGCGGCTCATGCGAAGACTCCCCGGCCCAGCGCCAGCCCTGCGATGAGTGCGAGGATGGAGAGGGTGACCGAGGCCACCACGTAGAGCGCCGCCGTGCCCATCTGCCCACGCTCGAAGAGGGTGACCGCATCGAGCGAGAAGGCGGAGAAGGTGGTGAAGCCACCGAGCAGGCCGGTCATCACGAAGGGCGAGAGGGCGTGACCGCCGCGCAGGCCCACGAGGGCAGCAAAGAGGCCCATCAGCAGCGAGCCGGCCACGTTGACCGTGAGCGTGCCCCAAGGAAAGCCCGGCCCCATCACGCGGATCGCCGCCACCCCTGTCAGGTAGCGGGCCGAGGCCCCGAGGGCGCCACCGAGGGCGACTTGTGCCAGCGTTGAAATCATGGGCGGCGTGTTGCGCCGGAGGCGGGGGAGAGTCAAGCGGAGTGGCCGGGCGTGACACGGCGGCAAGGGCACGACATTGCGGCACGGCGAAGGGCCTTGAGCCTCCGCGAAGGATTGTTTCTTCGCTGCTTCAAACTTACCGAAAATGCCGCCTAAAGATGGCGAAAATGGAGCGGGAGCCTTGGCTGAACCTCGATTCAGGCCAGATTTTTCAGGCAATTAGGCATTTTCTTCAACGGTCGTAAAAACCCAATTATCCGGATGATCCGGCCCGATTATTGTCACGAACGGGGAACAAATCATTGAGCATCGACACCTTTCCTGGAGAAACGAAATCATGAGCACTGACCTTTCCAACCTCACAAATCTCGACGGTTTCATCGGCGCCTGCCTAGTGGACAGCGAGTCCGGCATGATGCTGGCTTCCGAAGACGGCAACGGCATCCTCGATCTCGAAACCGCTGGCGCGGCCAACATGGAAGTCGTTCGCGCGAAGAACGCGGCGATGCAGTCGCTCGGTCTTGAGGACCGCATTGAAGACATCATGATCTCGCTGGGCAGCCAGATCCACCTGATCCGCCCGCTGGCGTCCAACCCCGATGTGTTCATCTATGTCGCGCTGGATCGCGCCAAGGCCAACCTCGGCATGGCGCGCCTGAAGGTGCGTGAGACCGAAGGCACGCTCAAGGTCTGACGACGTCAGCAGCCGGGGCAACCCTTGGCAGAGGGTATGCCCCGGCTGGCATCGTGCCATCGCCGTCGGCGCGCCAGCCGGGTCGTGGGGATGCTTTCCTGGAGCGGTCCCACGGCCCGGCGTGTCGCCGTCGGCGACGACAGATCACTTTTGGGGAAGACTCTCGAACGGCGGCTGGTAGCCGTTGGCCTCGTACCGCTCACGCGGGATGCCGATTTGAGTGCCCACACCCTTGTCAATGAATGCGATCTCCATGCCGCTGGTACGCACGGTACGATAGACCCCGGTTGCTTCACTCATTTACGTTAGTCCTTCCTGTTCTCTCCGCCCCTCACTGTGGCAAAATGATCCGGAAAATGTGTCGTGAATTGGAACGGCAAAGGGTTTTGTCCCGGCATTATGCGGGCCTGATTGTGCGCTGCTGCGCAGGAATGTGGTGCGGCCCACGGCTCCGCTCGGAGCGCCGCAAGCCTCAGCCCTTGTTCCGCTTGGCCCTGAGGCCTGCGAACCACTCCACCCGCTTTTTCAGCTCGCGCTCGAAGCCGCGCTCGACCGGCTGATACCAGACCGGGCGCTTCATCCCGTCGGGGAAGTAGTTTTGCCCTGAGAAGCCATCTTCGGCGTCGTGGTCATACTGGTAGCCGTCGCCATAGCCCTGCTCGCTCATCAGCTTGGTGGGCGCGTTGAGGATGTGTTTGGGCGGCGGTTCGGAGCCTGTCTTCTTGGCCGCCGCGCGCGCGGCCTTGTAGGCAACGTAGACCGCGTTCGACTTGGGCGCGAGCGCGATGTAGGTGAGCGCCTGCGCAAGGGCCAACTCGCCCTCGGGGCTGCCGAGCCGCTCGTAGACCTCCCAGGCGTGGAGGCAGTGGGTTTGCGCGGAAGGGTCGGCGAGGCCGATATCCTCCACCGCCATGCGGGTGATCCGGCGGGCCAGAAAGCGCGGGTCTTCGCCGCCTTCGAGCATCCGGGCGAACCAGTAGAGGGCGGCGTCAGGGTCGGAGCCTCTGACAGATTTGTGCAGGGCGGAGATGAGGTTGTAGTGGCCGTCGCCCGACTTGTCGTATTGTGCGGCGCGGCGCTGCAGGCGGGCGGCAAGGGCCTTTGGGTCGAGCTTGGCCTCGGCCTTCCAGCCAGCGACCTGCTCGACGAGGTTGAGAAGCGCACGGCCATCGCCATCGGCCATGCCGAGCAGGGTCTCGCGGGCCTCTCCGGTGAGCGGCAGGGCGGCGCCAAGTTCCTTTTCGGCCCGGAGCAGCAGCTTCTCGAGCGCCTTGCCGTCAAGCCGGTTGAGCACCAGCACCTGCGCGCGGCTCAGGATAGCGGCGTTCAGCTCGAAGCTGGGGTTCTCGGTGGTGGCGCCGACGAGCACGATGGTGCCGTCTTCCATATGCGGCAGGAAGCCATCCTGCTGGGCCTTGTTGAAGCGGTGGATCTCATCGACGAAGAGCAGCGTGCCCTGCCCGTTGGTGCGGCGCAGCTTGGCGGCCTCGAAGACCTTCCGCAGTTCGGGCACGCCGGTGAAGATCGCGCTGATCTGAACGAATGCGAGATCGGTCTCATGGGCCAAGAGACGGGCGATGGTGGTTTTGCCGACGCCGGGCGGACCCCAGAGAACGAGCGACGACAGACTGCCGGAGGCGAGCATGGCCCCGAGAGGCGCATCGGGGGCCAGAAGGTGCTCTTGCCCGATCACATCGGCCAGCTTTGCCGGGCGCAGCCGGTCGGCCAGCGGGCGCGGGGCATTGCCGCCAGCGGCGGGCTCTGTAGCAGCGGTGTCGAAGAGATCGGCCATGGGGCAGATGTAGGGCCTCGGGGGACCGAGGGGAAGCGTTTCGCCCAGGGCGGCGCGGGGCCGCCCCGGGCGGGGCACCGGTCAGTGCATGTTGTCGCGCAGGTCGATCGAGACGCACTGGTTGAGATGGCCGTCAAAGTCCATCACCCGGCCCGCCGCCTTGGCCTTCAGCCCGCAGCGCCCGGCCCAGCGGGGCCAGTTGGCGGGAATCAGGCCCAGCACCTCGGAGGCGCCAAGCTCGCGGGCGGAGCGGGTCATCTCCATGATCAGGTAGGCATGGACCCGGCGCCGGATGTTCATCGGCGTGGTGTGGCTCACGAAGACGCGGCTCGATTCCCAGATCGTGTCGGAGATCGGGGCCTCGTAATCCAGCAGGTCTGCGGGAATCGTATCAAGCAGGTGCCTTTGGGCGTCGCGGATCATGTAGCTGTAGATGCCGCAGCGCGCCGTGGTTGGCGTGAGCCGGATGCCCGCGAGAATCTCGGTGCCGTCATGCACCGCGACCCAGCGCGAGGCGGGGGTATCATACTGGTCGTACTCCATTCCCAATGCCTCGGGCAGATCCCAGTTGTTCTGCACGATGAAGCTCTGCCGCCGTGCGCGGAAGAGATTGGCAAAAAGTTCGCCGTGGTTGTGAAGGTTGGCGAAGGAAAGGGTGGTGGTTTGCATCGCAATTCTCCTGCTTGCTGGGGTGGTGTGAAAAGCAAGCCCTGCGCCCAGCAGGAGATCGGCACGCTAAAGCAGTCTGTATTCCTTTGCCCGCTGAAGCGCTTCGGCCGTGGTTCGGGCGTGGAGCCTTTCCCTTGCGGCTGTCAGCCGTGCTTTGAGCGCACTTTCGGAGATGTTGAGTTTGGCAGCTGCAGCAGTGTGACGATCCCCCGCTGCAATCAGGCGCAGAGCATCTATCTGTGCCTGGGTGAGACTCTCCGGAGGTTCGGTCAGGTCGTGCAGCTTGCGGATGATATCGCCTATCGCGGCCATCTCATCTGCCTCGAATTCTCGGTCTGCCCGTGCTGCCCCTGCGATCGTGCGTGAAGAGATCGGACCGCAGGAGACCTGCATCCCGAACTTCAGGCCAAATTCCGCGGCTTCGTCGAGAATGCCGAACGGATCCGGCAATTCTATCTCGCTCCACCGCGTTTCCCCTTCTGTGGAAAACCCCCAGGCGATCATCGGATCACGCATGGCATAGGCCTGCGCTGTATAATGATCATTCCATGCCTTGTCATACGTCTGGAAGACGTGAAGCGGTGAGGCAAAGCGGATATGCAGCCCTGCGAAATATCCCGCAGGGGCCAGCTTCCCGAGGGCCTCGAGCTCCCTATCTATCCTCTGTTTGTCAGACATGTCTTTTTAGACAAGTTGCCACAAATCCAGTCAACCTTAAATTGAGCGCAATGAAACACACCGATTGGAGTGTCATTTCGTGCAACAAATGAGGCCGGAAACCTTTGCGCAGCTGATGCGCCTGCCGGTTCCGCTTCGGGCTGACCTGCTGGAATTCATCGGGTCGACCCCGGTGGCCGACGGAGAGATTCGCAGCTTGATCGAACGGTTGGCCGGGGGCGAGATCCCCGGGCTGGGCCGCGCCGCCTGAGGCGCCTACGGAGCCGGAGAATCGGTTTCGCCGCGCGTAGCGCGGACACAAGAAAAAGGCCCGCACGAGAACCGTGCGGGCCTTTTCTGTTCCACGAATCGGCACAGCTTACTCGGCTGCGGCCTCTTCGGCCTCAAGGCGGGCTTTGTCGCCAGCGCCTTTTGCGGCCGGGTCACGGTCGACCAGCTCGATGATGGCCATCGGGGCCATGTCACCGTAGCGGAAGCCGGCTTTCAGCACGCGGGTGTAGCCGCCGTTGCGCTCGGCGTAGCGCGGGCCCAGCACTTCGAAGAGCTTGGCGACGTAGGCATCCTGCTTCAGGCGCGAAGCGGCCTGACGGCGGGCGTGCAGATCGCCCTGGCGTTTGCCGAGAGTGATGAGCTTGTCCATGATGCGCTTGAGTTCTTTGGCCTTGGGCAGGGTCGTCTTGATCTGCTCGTGCTCGATCAGCGAGCCGGCCATGTTGGCGAAGAGCGCCTTGCGGTGCTCATGGGTGCGATTCAGGCGGCGGTATCCGCGGGCGTGACGCATGTTTCTTCTCCTAAAAGGTGCCCTCTACGGGCGGTTTTGCTTTGTCTGGCCGGCGTGCGTAGCGCCGACTCTCCTTGGGGCAGGATGCCCGGGTCTTATGCGGGGCGCACCGGAACGCGCCCCGCGAATTGATCAGAACTGGTCTTCGAACTTCTTGGCCAGGTCTTCGATGTTCTCCGGCGGCCACTCTTCGACATCCATGCCGAGGTGCAGGCCCATGCCCGACAGAACCTCTTTGATCTCGTTCAGCGACTTGCGGCCGAAGTTCGGGGTGCGGAGCATCTCGGCTTCGGTCTTCTGGATCAGGTCGCCGATGTAGACGATGTTGTCGTTCTTCAGGCAGTTCGCGGAGCGCACCGAAAGCTCCAGCTCGTCGACCTTCTTCAGCAGAAGCGGGTTGAACTCGAGGCCATCGTCCTCTTCCTGACGGCCAGCGGCTTCGGGCTCGTCGAAGTTGACGAAGATCGAGAGCTGGTCCTGCAGGATGCGGGCGGCGTAGGCCACGGCGTCATCCGGGGTCACGGACCCATCGGTTTCGAGCTTCAGGGTCAGCTTGTCGTAGTCCAGCACCTGGCCCTCACGGGTGGGCTGCACATCGTAGCTCACCTTCTTCACGGGCGAGTAGATCGCGTCGATCGGAATGAGGCCGATGGGGGCATCTTCGGGGCGGTTCTTGTCGGCCGCCACGTAGCCCTTGCCGGTGTTCACGGTCAGCTCCACGTAGAGATCGGCACCGTCATCGAGGTGGCAGATCACGTGGTCCTTGTTCAGGATCTCGATGCCAGCGCTTTCAGAGATGTCACCAGCGGTGACAACGCCCGGGCCCTTGGCGGAGATCGAGATGCGCTTGGGGCCGTCGACTTCCATGCGGATGGCGACGCCCTTGAGGTTCAGCACCACGTCGGTCACGTCTTCACGCACACCGGCGATGGAGGAGAACTCGTGCAGCACGTTGTCGATCTGGACGCTGGTGATGGCCGCGCCCTGCAGCGAGCTCAGCAGAACCCGGCGCAGCGCGTTGCCGAGGGTGAGGCCGAAGCCCCGCTCCAGCGGTTCCGCAACAACGGTGGCCTGACGCGCGGGATCATTGCCCGGCTTCACGTCAAGCTGCGTGGGTTTGATGAGTTCCTGCCAGTTTTTGTGGATCATGTGTATGTCGCCTCCATACCAGTTCGCGGCCCATGTCCGAGGCTTGCGAACGCCCGAGGATAAAATGACGGACCGGAGGGCGGTGAGGCCCTCCGGCTAATGCGTGGTGATCAGACCCGGCGACGCTTCGGCGGGCGGCAGCCGTTGTGGGCGATCGGGGTCACGTCGCGGATGGACGTGATGTTGAAGCCGATCGCGGCCAGCGCACGGAGCGCCGACTCACGGCCAGAACCGGGGCCCTGCACTTCGACCTCGAGGGTTTTCACCCCGTGGTCCTGTGCCTTGCGGCCGGCGTCTTCGGCGGCCATCTGGGCGGCGTAGGGCGTGGACTTACGGGAGCCCTTGAAGCCCATGGTGCCAGCCGAGGACCAGGCAATCGCGTTGCCCTGGACGTCGGAGATCAGGATCTTGGTGTTGTTGAACGAGGAGTTCACATGAGCAACGCCAGCGGCGATGTTCTTGGAAACCTTGCGCTTGGTCGCGCCACGACGGGTATCACGTGCCATTGGTCGAGCCCTCCCTTACTTCTTCTTGCCGGCAATGGCCTTTGCGGGGCCTTTGCGGGTGCGAGCGTTGGTGTGGGTCCGCTGGCCACGGACGGGCAGGTTGCGGCGATGACGCAGGCCACGGTAGCAGCCGAGGTCCATCAGGCGCTTGACGTTCATCTGCACGTCGCGGCGCAGGTCGCCTTCGACGGTGTAGTTGGCGTCGATGTGCTCACGAACGGCGAGCACTTCGGCGTCGGAGAGTTCGTTCACACGGCGGGTGACTTCGATGCCGACGGCTTCGCAGATCTTGCGTGCCGAATCCGGGCCGATGCCATGAATGTAGGTGAGCGCGATCGGAACGCGCTTTGCGGTCGGGATGTTTACCCCAGCGATACGGGCCAAAATGGTCTTCCTTCGGTTGCGGTTCCGTGTTGCCAGAACCTTTTTTCACAACAGAGGCCCGAAGGGTGGCTGCCCCCGGGCCGATGCATTCTCCGGCCGAGTCGCAAAAGGCGATTCCCGGTTGAGAAGCGCCCAAGTAAGGGGATTTGGACGGCGCGTCAAGGGCACGTTCAGGAATTGTCAATCCTGACGTGCCAGACATCGCGTCTCCGAGCAGGATGCCGCAAAATCCCCCCGGTGAAAAGCCTGCTCCGCCCGATGTGATGACTGCGCCGGGTTGTCGGCGGGTCGGGCGATACGTGCTCGCCTTATGATGCCCAAGGGTGCGGCGGTCTGCGGTGATCAGGGTTTTCGGGCAGCGGGGCCGTGGCGCCGCAGACCGGGCACGCCTCATCGACGGATTGCAGGACGAAGATCAGCTCGCCTTGCAGCGCTTCGGCGCTGCCCTCGAAGCCATTCTCGGAGAGGGCCTTTGCAAAACCCTCCCAAGCCGCTTGCTGGCGCTGCGCGAGAAGATCATCTCGGAGATCGTAAGCCAGCAGGCTCTTGGGATGGTCAGGGCAGCGGGCGAAGCAACCGGCCTCTTCGGCGGCGTGCTCGGCCAGCTGGCCCCAGTCGCTCAAGCCAGCCCCAGCTTCTCGCGGACGCCCTTGGAGACCTCTTCGATCGGGGCGAGGCCGTCGGTGCGCTGGTAGAGGCCCTTGGCGTAGTAGTAGCCAACCAGCGGCGAGGTCATTTTGTAGTAGGCCATGAGCCGGGTCTTGAGGCTCTCTTCGTTGTCGTCGGCGCGGGCTTCGCCGCCGGCGGCCACGGCCTCGCGGGCGCGGTTGAGGATGCGCTCGACGAGCGCCTCGTCGTTCACCCGCAACTCAAGCGCCAGATCGAGGCTCTGGCCCATCTCCTCGAGCAGCTCACCGAGGGCATCGGCTTGCTTCAGGGTGCGGGGGAAACCGTCGAAGATGTAGCTCTTCTCGGGGGCCTCTTCGAGTTTCTCGCGGATCAGGCCGATGACGATCTCGTCGGTCACGAGGTCGCCACGATCCATCACTTCGGCAACCTTGTTGCCCATCTCGGTGCCCGAGGTGCGCGCGGCGCGAAGCATGTCTCCGGTCGAGAGCTGCACCATGCCCTCGCTCTCGACGAGGATTTTGGCTTGCGTGCCTTTGCCCGCTCCGGGCGGTCCGAGAAGTATGATGTTCATCGCCGGGCTGTCCCCCTCCGGTTGCGACCTCCACGCTTTTTACCGCGAAGCTGCGAGCGCTCAATGAGATTTTCGTACTGGTGTGCCAGCAGATGCGACTGGACCTGCTGGATGGTGTCCATGCCGACCGACACGATGATCAGGATCGAGGTGCCGCCGAAGTAGGCGGTGATCCCGAGGCCGCCGCGCACCATTTCAGGCAGCAGGCAGACCAGCGCCAGATAGGCGGAGCCGAGCACGAGGATGCGGTTGACGACATACTCGAAGTATTCGGCGGTGCGCTTGCCAGGGCGGATGCCGGGCACGAAGCCGTTCTGGTTTTTCAGGTTGTCGGCCACGTCGTCTGTCTTGAACGAGACGTTGTGGGTGTAGAAGTAGGTGAAGAACACGATCATGGCCGCGAAGAACAGCAGGTAGAGCGGCTGTCCGGGGCCGAAGTAGGCGAGGATGGTGCTCATGACCGGGCCGGTCTGGTTGCCGGAGAAGGTGCTGACCGTGGTGGGTAGCAGCAACAGCGAGGAGGCGAAGATCGCCGGGATCACGCCCGCCGGGTTGACCTTGATCGGCAGGTGCGAGGAGCCGCCATCATAGACCTTCATGCCGACCTGACGGCGCGGGTACTGGATGTGGATCTTGCGCAGCGACCGCTCCATGAAGACCACAAAGGTCAGCACGGCGACGATCATCACCAGCACGCCGATCACCACCCCGCCCGAGATTGCCCCGGTCTGGCCTTGCACGAAAAACTGCGCCAGCGCGCCGGGCAGCTCGGCGACGATGCCGACGAAGATGATGAGCGAGATGCCGTTGCCGATGCCGCGTGCGGTGATCTGCTCACCCAGCCACATCAGGAACATGGTGCCGCCGACCAGCGTGATAACGCAGGAGGCGATGAAGAACAGGCCCGGATCGGCGACGAAGGGCACGCCGTCGGCGGAACCGTTCTGCAGCGACACGGCGAGGCCGTAGGCCTGGAAGGTTGCCAGCGCCACGGTGCCGTAGCGGGTGTATTGGTTGATCTTCTTGCGGCCCTGCTCGCCCTCTTTCTTCAGCTGCTCAAGCGCTGGCACCATCGCCGTGAGAAGCTGCACGATGATCGAGGCGGAGATGTAGGGCATGATGCCGAGGGCGAAGATGCCCATCCGGCCGATGGCGCCGCCGGTGAACATGTTGAGTACGCCGCCGAGGCCCTGCGTCGCCTGCTCCATGAAGGCCCGCAGCGCGGTGCCGTCGATGCCGGGGACGGGAATGTAGGTGCCGAGGCGATAGATGATCAGCAGCCCGATGGTGAAGAAGATCCGCTGCCGAAGCTCCGGGGCCTTGCCGATGGCCCCCCAGCTCATGTTGGCGGCCATTTGCTCTGCTGCTGATGCCATGGGGTGTGCTCTTTTCGTTATGCCGATGCGCCGCCGGGCCCTGTCAGGACCGGCGGCGCATGTGTGTCATTAGCCATGTAGGGGCCAGCGCCGCCTTGGGCAACCGTGTTACTCGGCGGCCTGCGCGGTCGTGACCGAAAGCGAGCCGCCGGCTTTTTCGACGGCCTCGATGGCCGACTTGGAAGCACCGGTGACAGAAAGCGCGACCTTGGCGGTCAGCTCGCCCTTGGCGAGGATGCGCACACCGTCGAGCTTGCGGCGCACGAGGCCGGAGGCCACCAGTGCGTCTTCGTCGATGGTGCCCTTGGCGTCGAGCTTCTTGGCGTCGATGAATTTCTGGATCAGGCCGAGGTTGATCACGGCGAACTTCTTGCGGTTCGGCTTGTTGAAGCCGCGCTTGGGAAGACGCTGGTAGATCGGCATCTGGCCGCCCTCGTAGCCATTGATGGCCACACCCGAACGCGACTTCTGACCTTTGATACCGCGGCCGGCAGTTTTGCCTTTGCCGGAGCCGGGGCCACGGCCCACGCGCTTTTTGTTGAAGGTCGAGCCGTCGGCGGGACGGAGTTCATTGAGTTTCATGTCGCTTCTCCTTGGCCGGACGCGCCCCCGAAGCGATATGGGCGGCCACGGCATTTTTGGTTTGGGTCTTGGGTCGTGAATCGGGCCCATTTCGGGCCACCGGGGGCGTATAGCGGCGGCGGGCGGGGCGTTCAAGCCTTTCCTCGCTGGGGTTCGGCCCGCCCGCGAGGGGCTTGTCGGCGCCCACCGCCGGGTTCTTTAAGGCTTGGCCACGTGCCAGACACCGCCCACGCCATCGCCGGTCATGTCGCCCGGCGCCGCGTCACCTGCCCAGAGGTAGAGCGGCGCGCCGTTGTAGGTGATCTGCTTGGTGCCGTCGCGGCGCTCGGTCAGGGCGAAGCCCTCGGGCAGAGACGCACCCTCTTCGGCCAGCACGGGCGGCCAGCTGCCAGCGCAGCCATCGTAGCAGTTGGAGGTCGAGCCCTCGTCGTTGTCGAAAGTGTAGAGGGTCATCTGCTCGGCATCGACCAGAACGGCCGTGCCGTCGATCTCGGCGCTGCCGACGGGCGCGCCACCGTGGCCGTCGGCCAGGGCGGCGCCGGGGATGAGGATGAGGGCGAGAAGGGAAAGCTTGGTCATTTGAATGTCTCCGTGTCTATGCCAAGTGGGCGCCTGCACTGTGCAGACACCTCCCTTACGTCCCGGCTTCGCGATTTATTCGGCAGGTTTGCGAATTTTCTTTTGGATCATTTTTTGTGCGCTTGACGCAATCACGGCCCAACAAGCGGGCAATGCGCGAACTGACGCATAAAATGGCAGCTTCCGAAAAGGTTGCCGCTTTTCTTTGCGCCTCTCCAAGGCTCTTTGCCCTGCAACCAAACCGAGGAGGGGACAGAGATGGTTGGTGCAGATACCGCTTGGATCATTGTGGCAACGGCTCTGGTGCTGCTGATGACGCTGCCGGGGCTGGCGCTGTTTTACGGCGGGCTGGTGCGCGCGCGGAACGTGCTCAGCGTGTTCATGCATTGCTACGCGATTGCTTGCCTGATGAGCGTGCTCTGGCTGGTGGCGGGCTACTCCATCGCCTTCGGCGAGGCCACGAGCTGGTGGGGCGGCTATGACAAGATGTTCCTCGCGGGCGTCACCACCGACAGCCTCGCAGGCACGCTGCCCGAGGTGTTGTTCTTCGCCTTCCAGATGACCTTTGCGATCATCACCCCGGCGTTGATCGTCGGCGCCTATGTGGAGCGGATCGGCTTTGGCTTCGTGCTCCTCTTTTCCGGCCTCTGGATGCTGCTCTGCTACGCGCCGGTAGTGCACTGGATCTGGGGCGGCGGGTTTCTGGCCGATGGCGGGATCTTCGGTGAGACCGGGGTTAAGGACTTTGCCGGCGGGATCGTGGTGCATGAGACGGCGGGCATAGCCGCGCTTATCCTCGCCGCGGTGCTGGGCCGCCGGAAGGATGACAACAAGCCGCCGCACAACCCCGGTTACGTGGTGATCGGTGCCTCGCTTCTCTGGGTCGGCTGGTTCGGCTTCAACGGTGGCTCGCAGCTCGCGGCGGACGGTGGCGCGGCGATGGCGCTAACCGTCACCCACCTGAGCGCCGCCACAGCAACGCTGACATGGGCCCTCTGGGAGAAGATCAAGTATGGCAAGGCCTCAGTTGTCGGAGCCGTAACCGGCACCATCGCGGGCCTCGCCTCGATCACCCCGGCTTCGGGCTTCGTGGGGCCAGTGGAGGCGCTGATCATCGGCGGCGTCGCGGGCATCCTCTGCCAAGAAGCGGTGGGGCTGATCCGCAACAAGATCCGCATCGACGATACGCTCGATGTGATGGCGGTGCACGGCG
Organism: Vannielia litorea; assembly: GCF_019801175.1. Taxonomy (NCBI): domain Bacteria; kingdom Pseudomonadati; phylum Pseudomonadota; class Alphaproteobacteria; order Rhodobacterales; family Paracoccaceae; genus Vannielia; species Vannielia litorea. The sequence continues at coordinate 14,456 of NZ_JAHVJR010000003.1, read as the reverse complement.
TGGGCGGCATCTTTGGCACCATCATGATAGCCGTGTTCGGCGCGGGCAGCTGGGCCGCGCAGCTGGGCAGCCTCGTGATCGTCGGCATTTTCACCACGGTCGTGACCTTTGCGCTGATCTACATCTGCCGCCTCGTCACCCCGCTGCGGGTGGATGAAGAGACCGAGTTCAACGGGCTCGACCTCGCGGTGCATGGAGAAAGCGCCTACGACCACGCCTCCTGAGGCCTCTGCAAATGCGCAACGCCCCGGCCGGATCGTGCCGGGGCGTTTGCCGTTCATTGACTTTCAACCCATTGCCCCTCATATGGCCCCCAGTGCCGCACCCGACGCGTGAGCGGGGCAGCGGGCGCCATAGCGGCCCGCACGGCAGTTTCTACCAACATGGTTCCCACATCACGCGGGGGGTCAGACGCCACGCGGTCCTTCGGGCAATCCGGCCCGGGAGAGACGCAGTTGGCGCAACCCGTGAGTGATCCCCGGCCGCAAGGGGCCGGGACGCTTTGCACGTGCGAGGGCAATAGGGCCCCCGCCGAAAGGACATTCTTTTGGATTTCGACATGCTGGGCCTTCCGCCCAAACTGCTCGCCAACCTGGCCGAGCTGAACATCACCAAGCCGACCCCGATCCAGACCAAGGCCATCCCCCACGCGCTCAACGGGCGCGACGTGATGGGCCTTGCCCAGACCGGCACCGGCAAGACCGCCGCCTTTGGCCTGCCGCTGCTGGCCACCCTGCTGCGGATGGAGGGGCGCCCTGCCCCCAAGACCACCCGTGGCCTGATTCTCGCGCCGACCCGCGAGCTTGCCACCCAGATCCTCGACAACCTGCGCGCATATGCCGATGGCACCCAGGTGCGGGTGCAGCTTGTCGTGGGGGGCAAATCGCTCAACGCGCAGGCCGACCGGCTGAGCCGTGGCTGTGACTTGCTGGTCGCCACGCCGGGCCGGCTCATCGACCTGATCGAGCGCAAGGCCATCCGCCTGAACGAGACCCGCTTTCTGGTGCTCGACGAGGCGGACCAGATGCTCGACATGGGCTTCATCCACGCGCTGCGCCAGATCGCGCCGCTGCTGAACCCCGAGCGCCAGACCATGCTTTTTTCGGCCACCATGCCGAAACTGATGGAAGAGCTCTCCAAGTCCTACCTCACCGACCCGGTGAAGGTGGAAACCGCGCCTCCGGGCAAGCCTGCCGAGAAGATCGAGCAATGCGTGCACTTCGTTCAGCAGGACGACAAGCTGCCGCTGTTGATCGAGCATCTGGCCGCCCACCCGAAGGAGGCGGCGCTGGTCTTTGCCCGCACCAAGCACGGTGCCGAGCGGCTGAAAAAGAAGCTGGAGCAGGCAGGCTTCGCTGCAGGCTCCATTCACGGCAACAAGAGCCAGGGCCAGCGTGACCGGGCGCTTACCGCTTTCCGCGAAGGCGAGCTTCTGGTGCTGGTCGCCACCGATGTGGCGGCGCGGGGCATCGACATTCCGGCAGTGCGCTACGTGTATAACTACGAGCTGCCGAACGTGCCGGACAACTACGTGCACCGCATCGGCCGGACCGCCCGTGCGGGCCGCGACGGCACTGCCGTGGCCTATTGCGCGCCGGTCGAGATGGGCGAGCTGAAGGACATTCAGAAGGTCATCGGCCGTGAGATCACCGTGGCCTCCGGCGAAAGCTGGGTGCCCGAGAAGCGCCCCGCCCGCTCCGGCAAGGGCGGCGGCGGTGGCCGACGTCGCGGTGGCGGCGGTGGTGGTGCCGGACGGGGCAAGCCCGCGCATGCTGCTGCCCCCTCGGCCAAGCCGCAGGGCCAGAAGCGCCGCAGGCCCCGGCGCCGGGGCAAAGCCGCCTCCTGAACAGCAAAACGCCCCGGGTCATCCCCGGGGCGTTTCGCGTTTCTGGGCCGTGAGGCGGCTCAGGTCTCCATCTCGTGGTACCAATCGCCAAACTTGACCTCGGAGGTGTCGGCCACGAGGGCGGCAAAGGCCTCGGGGTCCTGCGTTCCGTCATCCCGCCCGCGATAGTGGTAGGGATAGACGTAAGTCGGCGCGAACTCCTTCACCGCGGAGGCGGCCTGCTCGGCGGTCATGGTGAAGGGCAGGTTCATGCAAACGAAGGCGAGGTCGATATCTTCCAGCGCGCGCATCTCGGGGATGTCTTCGGTGTCGCCCGAGACATAGGTGCGGAACCCGTCGATGGTGAGCACGTAGCCGTTGTCGCGCCCCTCGGGATGAAAGTCGGTCCGGCCCTCGGTGATGTTGTAGGCCGGGATCGCGTCGATCGCGACGCCGTTCCACTCGGTGCTCTCGCCGTTGGCCAGCACTTCGTCGGGCGCCATGTCGGCCAGCTTTTCGGCGACCGCCGGGTTGGTGATCAGGTGGGCCTCGCCCTTGATCGCCGCCAGCGTCTCGGCGTTGAAGTGGTCGCCGTGCTCATGGGTGACGAGAATGAGATCGGGTGCGGGGAAGTCGGCGTAGGCGGCGGCATCGCCCACCGGGTCGACGTAGATGGTGCCTGCGGGGCTCTCCATCACGAAGCTGGCGTGATCAACCGGGTGGATGGTGATCGAACCGTTTGCGGTTTCGAACATGTCGCCGCCATGCGCCTCTGCGCGCAGGGCATAGGGCAGAACGGTGATGGCCCCGGCGCTGGCAGCGACGGTGGCCAGGAAGGTACGTCTGGTCTGGGTCATTTCGAGCTGTCCTCTCCTGTTGATGTCAGGAGAGATAGGGCGGCTGACCCTGCGGCAAATGACTTTTTCGTAAGTCAGGCGCAGCTTCTGTGCGGATAGGCGAAGATCAGCCGCGAGTCTGGCGCAGGTAATCGGACCAATGCGGGCAGGGCTGAGACTTGAGGCCACGGGTCATGAGGGCGACAAGAGCGAAGAGGCGGGACATGGGAGTCTCCAAAATGGTTGCTTTTCAGGCAGCCAGATACGCCGGATGCCAGCCGGGCGACCACAGTTGAAACCGCAATGCCGCATTGCAGAAAACGCAGGGCTGGACGGGATGCGCGGCCCCTACCGGAAGAGCGGAGAGTCCGTTTTCACCACGCCCTGATAGCACTCCAGCCCGCGCCGGGCGATCTCGCCCTCGACGGCGCGGCGCTCATAAGCGTTCTCGGTCTTCTCCTGCCCATGTTGGAGCTGGCAGAGATACTGGTCGGGGTAGGCCATCACAGCATCGGCGCCCCGGTCCTTGGAGCAGGCGGCGAGGGCGAGGGGGAGGAGAATGAGGAGGCGGGTCATGGTGCTGCTCGGTTTTGTTGGTTCGTTTTGGTCACCCTACAGCGAGCGTGAAACGAAAACACCCCGGCTCTTGCGAACCGGGGTGCTCTATTCTGGTCGGCGGTTGATCCGCCGGATCGCTTAGCCGCGCTCTTCGATGATCTCGACGAGGTGCGGGATCTTGGCGACCATGCCGCGGATCGAGGGGGTGTCCTCCAGCTCGCGGGTGCGGTGCATCTTGTTCAGGCCCAGACCGATCAGCGTTTTGCGCTGGATTTCGGGGCGGCGGATCGGGGAGCCGATCTGCTTGACGACGATCGTTTTTGCCATGTCTCGCTCTCCTTACGCTTCAGCGGCTTCTTCGGCCGGCGCGTCTTCGGGCTTCTTGAGGATGTCGGCCACCTTCTTGCCGCGACGCTGCGCGACCATGCGGGGGCTGTTTTCCTTCGTCAGGCCGTCGAGCGTGGCGCGGATCATGTTGTAGGGGTTCTGCGAACCGATCGACTTGGCGACCACGTCCTGCACACCGAGCATCTCGAAGACGGCACGCATCGGACCACCGGCGATGATACCGGTACCGGTCGGTGCGGTGCGCATCACGACGCGGCCAGCGCCCCAACGACCTTCGATGTCGTGGTGCAGGGTGCGGCCTTCACGGAGCGGCACGCGGATCATCTGGCGCTTGGCTTGCTCGGTGGCCTTGCGGATCGCCTCGGGCACCTCTTTGGCCTTGCCCTTGCCGAAGCCCACGCGGCCCTTCTGGTCGCCGACCACGACGAGCGCGGCGAAGCCGAAGTTCTTGCCGCCCTTGGTCGTCTTCGACACGCGGTTGATCGCCACGAGGCGATCGGCGAACTCGGGGGTTTCCTCACGGTCGCGGCGCGGGCCGCGGCGGTTGTTATCACGTTCTGCCATCTATGGCGTCCTTTTCATGGTCGGCGCTGGGCCGGTTGTCTCCGATCGCGGTGGACCTGACTTTCATCACGTGCCCCGGATCATCGGAGGGGCAAACGCGCTGCCCCTCGCAGGTCTTGTCGGATGGGCCTGAGCCCACCGCTTAGATCTTCAGACCACCCTCACGGGCAGCATCGGCGAGTGCCTTGACCTTGCCGTGGAACAGGAAGCCGCCACGGTCAAAATAGGCCTCTTCGACGCCGGCCTTCTTGGCACGCTCGGCAATCGCGGCGCCCACCTTGGTGGCGGCCTCCACGTTGTTCTTGCCGACCACGCCCAGATCCTTCTCCAGAGTGGAGGCGGAGGCCAGGGTCACGCCCTGCACGTCGTCGATCAGCTGCACGCTGATGTTCTTGTTCGAGCGGTGGACGGAGAGCCGCACGCGGCCCGCGTTCACCTTGCGAAGCTTGCTCCGGACGCGCATGCGGCGCTTCTGGAACAGTTGGCGTTTGGTGTTTGCCATGTGTCCGGTCCTTACCTCTTGCCTTCCTTGCGGAAGATGTACTCGTCTTTGTACTTGATGCCTTTGCCCTTATAGGGCTCCGGCTTGCGCCATTCGCGGATGTTAGCCGCGACCTGGCCGACGAGCTGCTGGTCTGCGCCTTCAACGATGATCTCGGTCTGCTTGGGGCAGGTCACGGTCACACCCTGGGGCACGTCGAAGTTGACTTCGTGCGAGTAGCCCAGCGACAGCTTCAGGGTGTTGCCCTGCATCTGCGCCCGGTAACCCACGCCGTTGATCTCCAGCTCCTTCTTGAAGCCGTCGGTCACGCCCTGGACGAGGTTGGCCACCATCGTGCGGCTCATGCCCCACTGCTGGCGGGCACGCTTGGAGCTGCCACGCGGCTGCACCGAAACGGCATTGTCCTCGACCGAAAGGGTCACGTCGTCAGTTGCGGTGAAGGTCCGGGCGCCCTTGGGGCCCTTCACTTCGATGGTCTGGCCGGACACCGCCGCGGAAACACCGCTGGGCAGCTCGACCGGTCGTTTACCAATACGAGACATTGCAGGGCCTCCTTAGAAGACGGTGCAAAGCACCTCTCCGCCAACATTGGCAGAGCGGGCATTTGCATCGGACATGACGCCGCGCGAGGTCGAGACGATGGAGACGCCAAGGCCCTGACGGACCGAGGGGATGTCGCCGACGCCCATGTAAACCCGACGACCGGGCTTGGACACGCGCTTGAGTTCACGGATCACCGGGGTGCCTTCGTAGTACTTCAGGCTGATCTCGATTTCCGGGTGGGCGGTGCCTTCAACCGGCTCGTAGCCGCGGATGAAGCCTTCGTCGGCCAGAACATCGAGAACCCAGGCACGCAGCTTGGAAGCGGGCGTGCGGACGGTGGACTTGCCACGCATCTGCGCGTTGCGGATGCGGGTCAGCATATCGCCGAGAGGATCGTTCATCTCATACCCTCCTTACCAGGACGACTTGACCATGCCGGGGATCTGGCCGTTGGAGGCCAGCTCGCGCAGCATGATACGAGACATCTTGAGTTTACGGTAATACGCCTTCGGACGACCGGTGAGCTGGCACCGGTTGTGCAGGCGGGTGGCCGAGGAGTTGCGGGGCAGTTTGGCCAGCTTCAGCCGGGCCTTGAACCGCTCTTCCATCGGTTTGCTCTCGTCATTCGCGATCTCTTTCAGAGCGGCACGCTTGGCGGCATATTTCTCCACCAGCTTCTGACGCTTCTTCTCGCGTTCGATCATTGCTTTCTTTGCCATGGTCGTTTCCTCAGCTGGTGAAGGGCATGTTGAATTGCTTCAACAGCGCCTTGGCTTCCGCATCCGTCTGAGCGGTGGTGCAGATGATGATGTCCATGCCCCAGACTTCGTCGACCTTGTCGAACTCGATCTCGGGGAAGACGATGTGCTCTTTCATGCCCATGGCGTAGTTGCCGCGGCCGTCAAAGCTTTTGCCCGACACGCCGCGGAAGTCGCGGATACGGGGCATGGCGATGGTGATGAGACGGTCGAGGAACTCGTACATCCGCTCACCGCGCAGGGTCACCTTGGCGCCCAGCGGCATCTCTTCACGCACACGGAAGCCGGCGATGGATTTCTTGGCCTTGGTCACCATGGCCTGCTGGCCGGCGATCTTGGTCAGGTCTTCCTGGGCCGACTTGGCCTTCTTGCTGTCGCGCACGGCTTCGGCACCACAGCCGATGTTGAGCACGATCTTGTCGAGACGCGGGATCTGCATGTCGTTCTTGTAGCCGAACTCTTCTTTCAGAGCGGCACGAACGGTGTCAGCGTAGAACGTCTTAAGACGGGGGGTGTAGCTGGCGGCATCAAGCATCGATCACGTCTCCCGTGGTCTTGGCGTAGCGCACTTTCTTGCCATCCTGATCCTTGAAGCCCACGCGCGTGGCTTTGCCGTTGGCATCCACGTAGGAGAGGTTCGAAAGATCGATCGGCATGGCGAGAGGCACGCGGCCGCCCTGGGTGTTCTGGCCCTGGCGCTGGTGACGGATGGCCATGTTCAGCCCTTCCACCACGGCCTTGCCGGCCTTCGGGTCAACCGACTGGATCTCGCCGGTCTTGCCCTTGTCCTTGCCGGTGAGCACGACAACCGTGTCACCCTTCTTCAGTTTCGCGGCCATCTTACAGCACCTCCGGGGCGAGCGAGATGATCTTCATGAAGTTCTTCGAGCGAAGCTCGCGAACGACTGGGCCGAAGATACGGGTCCCGACAGGCTCGTTGTTGTTGTTGAGGATGACGGCGGCGTTGCGATCGAAGCGGATCGCGGTGCCGTCTTCGCGACGCACTTCCTTGGCGGTGCGAACGACAACGGCTTTACGCACGTCGCCCTTCTTCACGCGGCCGCGCGGGATGGCTTCCTTCACGGAGACGACGATGATGTCGCCTACCGAAGCGTACTTACGCTTGGAACCACCCAGGACCTTGATGCACTGAACCCGGCGGGCGCCGGAGTTGTCAGCAACATCCAGATTGGTCTGCATCTGGATCATTAGGTTTCTCCCGACCTATGGGGGCTTTTCTTGTTAGCTCCCCCAGGGTTTCGCTCAAACCGGAAGGTCTGGCAGCTTAGGCTGTCAGAACCTCCCAGCGTTTCGTCTTCGACTTCGGCGCGCATTCCTGAATGCGCACGGTGTCGCCCACCTTGAAGGTGTTCTGCTCGTCATGAGCACGGTATTTCTTGGACTTCCGGACGGTCTTGTGCAGCAGCGGGTGCTTGAAGCGGCGCTCGACGAGCACGGTCACGGTCTGTTCGTTCTGGTCGCTGGTCACGACGCCTTGCAGGATACGCTTGGGCATCTGTTACGCCTCCGCCTTGGCTTTTTCGTTGAGGATCGTCTTCACACGGGCCACGTCACGACGGACGGTGCGCATGCGGGCGGTGTTTTCGATCGAGCCGCCAGCCTGCTGGAAACGCAGGTTGAAGGCTTCTTTCTTGAGGTCGACAAGAGCATCGCGGAGCTGGTCCGGCGTCTTGTCACGCAGTTCCTGGGCGTTCATCGCCTATTTCCTTTTTCAACATTCACCGGAGGGCCCCGCATCATGGGTGACCCCGCGCCCGGTGGAGTTCACGTGGTGAAGGCCCGCCCTATAGGGGGGAATCAACGGCGTGGCAAGGGGTTTTGGCCGTTACTGCCCGCGGCCGGCGAATATGGCGAGCAACGCGGGGCTCCGCAGCGCGATGCCAAGCCACATGAAAAGCCCGAGATAGACCCCGAAGAGGGTGTGGGAAGCAAGCGGCATTTCGGCCCGGAGCTGGCTGGCGATGGCACCTCCGAGCAGCCCCGTCATCAGGATGCCGCCTAGCAGGGCCGTGCGCGGGTAGAGCACCAGAAGCGTGAACGCCAGCTCCATCAGCCCGATCAGCAGGAGGTATTTGACCGGGTAGCCGATCTGCTCCAGCGGCGCGCGGGCAGCCTCCAGCCTGAGCAGCTTCGGCGCGACCGAGGCCCCAAGCATGAAGAGAGCGAAGAGGGCAAGGATGATCCAGCCAGCGAGTTTCATGAAGGGCCTCCGGTTTGTGGCATTGGCTACCATCCATTTGCGTTGATCTCAACCCTTATTGCAGTCGGTCCGGACTTCCCCCGCTGCGGGCCGGGTGCTAACCCAGCCTCAACCCCAACACCGGAGGCCCCCATGCCCGAAATCTCCTCCCTCTTCGTCACCCGCCTCTACCGTGCGGCCCTCTCAGAGCATGGTCCGAAGGTTGATCAGGACGAGCTGGAAGCGAGCTGCTTCACCATCGCCGAAGATGACGAGGCCGGGCAGGAATGGTGTGAGGAGAACGGCTATCCGGGCTACACCTCCTATGCCTCCCTCTCCGACCTCCCCTGGCGCTTTCCGATCTTCAAGGCGCTGGCCAAGTCGCTAGATGCCCACGTCGCCGCCTTTACTGAAGACCTGCAGCTGGACCTCGACGGGCGGGCGCTGGTGCTTGAAGACCTGTGGATCAACATCCTCCCCGAAGGCGGCTCCCACGGCTCCCACATCCACCCCCACGCCGTGATCTCGGGCACCACCTACGTGTCGATGCCCGAAGGCACCTCGGCGCTGAAGCTGGAAGATCCGCGCTCCGCCCGGATGATGGCCGCCCCGATGCGCCGGAAGGGATGCCGAGAGGAGTTGAAACGCTTCGTTTCGGTGGCGCCCGCGGTGGGGGACGTGTTGCTCTGGGAAAGCTGGCTGCGCCATGAGGTGCCGATGAACATGGCCGAGGAGGAGCGGGTCTCGGTGAGTTTCAATTATCGGTGGGAGTGAGAAGAAGGCACGCTACCGTTTTGACCACTCGTGTAGTGGCCCCGATCTCTCGGCGGTGGATTGCAGCTACATAATGGCGAGGGCCAAGGGTTAGTGTCAGTTCTCGAGTTCCCATATCTCGACGCACTGAAGCTCATAAATGGCGTACCAGAGCATCGTGGCGACGCCCGCGGTGACGATGGCGACACAAGCAATCAGAACCGAAAGACGTGCGCGGGACAGGCGGTTGCGCAGCACAATACCAGCAGCCAAGCACACAAAGGCGCCTAGGAGCAGTGTCACCACCACGGGCCAGTCGAGTGCGGCCTCAACGCATTCCACATAGGTCATTGGTTGGATCTTCCCAAATGCGAACCCCCGCCAGATCGCTCTGACGGGGGTTTGCTTGTTTCAATCATGATCGGTGCCGAAGTGGCCGATCACCAATCTTCGCGAACGATGGTCCGGGTCTTGATCGGCAGCTTCATCGCGGCGAGGCGCAGGGCTTCGCGGGCGACTTCATCGCTGACGCCGTCGATCTCGAACATCACGCGGCCGGGCTTGACCTTGGCGGCCCAGAAATCCACCGAGCCCTTACCTTTACCCATCCGGACTTCAACCGGCTTGGAGGTGACGGGCAGATCGGGGAAGATCCGGATCCAGACACGGCCCTGACGCTTCATGTGGCGCGTCATGGCACGGCGGGCGGCCTCGATCTGGCGCGCGGTGATGCGCTCGGGCTCGATCGCCTTCAGGCCGTAGGTGCCGAAGTTCAGGTCAGACCCGCCCTTCGCCTCGCCCTTGATGCGGCCCTTGTGCATCTTGCGGAATTTAGTGCGTTTGGGTTGCAGCATTCTTCCGTCTCCTTACCGGTCGCGGCGGGGGCGCGGGCCGCCGCCTTCCTGGAGCTCCTGGGCTTTGCGATCACGGGCCGAAGGATCGTGCTCCATGATCTCGCCTTTGAAGATCCAGACCTTGATGCCGATGATGCCGTAGGGCGTGGAGCCTTCGGCGTGGGCATAGTCGATGTCGGCGCGCAGGGTGTGAAGCGGCACGCGGCCCTCACGATACCACTCGGTCCGGGCGATCTCGGCGCCGCCAAGGCGGCCCGCGACGTTGACCCGGATGCCCAGGGCACCCATGCGCATGGCGTTTTGCACCGAGCGCTTCATGGCACGGCGGAACGACACCCGGCGCTCGAGCTGCTGCGCGATGCTTTCGGCCACCAGAGCAGCGTCCAGCTCGGGCTTGCGAACCTCAACGATGTTGAGGTGCAGCTCGCTGTCGGTCATGTTCGCCAGCTTCTTGCGCAGGGTTTCGATATCGGCGCCTTTCTTGCCGATGATCACGCCCGGACGCGCAGTGTGAACGGTCACCCGGCACTTGCGGTGCGGGCGCTCGATGATCACACGGCTGACGCCGGCCTGCTTGCACTCTTCCTCGATGAACTCGCGGATCGCGATGTCTTCGAGCAGAAGGTTGCCGTAGTCCTTGGTGTCGGCGTACCAGCGGCTGTCCCAGGTGCGGTTCACCTGAAGCCGCATGCCGATCGGATTGACTTTCTGACCCATCAGGCTTGCTCCTCGATCTGGCGGACCTTGATGGTCAGTTCAGCAAACGGCTTGACGATGCGGCCAAAGCGGCCACGGGCACGCGGGCGACCGCGCTTCATCGTCATGTTCTTGCCGACCCAGGCCTCAGCGACGATCAGCTCGTCGACGTCCAGGTTGTGGTTGTTCTCGGCGTTGGCGATGGCGGACTGAAGACATTTCTTCACGTCCACGGCGATCCGCTTCTTGGAGAAGGTGAGATCGGCCAGGGCCTTCTCGACCTTTTTGCCGCGGATCATCGCAGCGACGAGGTTCAGCTTTTGCGGCGAGGTCCGAAGCATGCGGGCCTTGGCCAGCGCCTCGTTGTCTTCCACGCGGCGGGGATTCTTGTCCTTGCCCATGGTTACTTCCTCTTCGCTTTCTTGTCTGCGGCGTGGCCGTAGTAGGTGCGAGTCGGCGAATACTCACCGAACTTCTGGCCGATCATGTCCTCGGTCACGTTGACCGGGATATGCTTTTTGCCGTTGTAGACGCCAAAGGTGAGCCCCACGAACTGGGGCAGGATGGTGGAGCGGCGCGACCAGATCTTGATGACCTCGTTGCGGCCCGACTCTCGGGATTTCTCGGCCTTCTTGAGGACATAGCTGTCGACAAACGGGCCTTTCCAAACAGAACGCGACATGTGTTAGCGACCCTTCTTCCTGGCGTGACGCGAGCGGATGATCAGCTTCTGCGACGCCTTGTTCTTGTCACGGGTGCGGCGACCCTTGGTGTCCTTGCCCCACGGGGTAACCGGGGTCCGGCCACCGGAGGTGCGGCCTTCACCACCACCATGGGGGTGGTCGATCGGGTTCATCGCGACACCGCGCACGGAGGGGCGCTTGCCCATGTGGCGGACGCGTCCGGCCTTGCCGAGGTTCTGGTTCGAGTTGTCGGGGTTCGACACGGCGCCAACGGTGGCCATGCATTCCTGACGCACGAGACGCAGTTCGCCGGAGCTGAGCCGGATCTGGGCGTAGCCACCGTCACGGCCGACGAACTGGGCGTAGGTGCCCGCGGCGCGTGCGATCTGGCCACCCTTGCCGGGCTTCAGCTCGATGTTGTGAATGATGGTGCCGATCGGCATGCCGATGAACTGCATCGCGTTGCCCGGCTTCACGTCGGCCTTGGCCGAAGAGACCACCTTGTCGCCAACGGCGAGGCGCTGGGGGGCAAGGATGTAGGCCTGCTCGCCGTCCTCATACTTGATGAGGGCGATGAAGGCGGTGCGGTTGGGATCGTATTCGATCCGCTCGACGGTCGCCGAAACGTCCATCTTGGTGCGCTTGAAATCAACGATGCGATAGAGACGCTTCGCCCCGCCGCCACGACGGCGGGCGGTGATCCGTCCGGTGTTGTTCCGGCCGCCCTTCTTGGTCAGGCCCTCGGTGAGGGACTTGACCGGACGTCCTTTCCACAGCTCCGAACGGTCGATCAGAACCAGCCCACGCTGGCCCGGCGTCGTCGGTTTGTACGACTTGAGTGCCATGTTAACTGTCTTCCGTTTTCTGTGCGGGCGGCGCAGGCGCTGCCCTGATGTTATAGGCCCCCGTAGGTGCCCGATGGGTGTGCCGTTTCCGGCAAAAGCGACGGCCCCGGACGAATCCGGGGCCGATCGGATGCGGTCTCTTATTAGAGCCCGGTGCTTACGTCAATCGTGTTGCCCTCTTCGAGCGTCACGTAGGCCTTCTTAACGTCCTTGCGCTTGCCGGGCTGGCCGCGGAAGCGCTTGGTCTTGCCCTTCGTGATGGTCGTGTTCACGGCCTTCACCTTCACACCGAAGAGCGCCTCGACGGCCTCCTTGATCTGGGGCTTGTTCGCGTCGATTGCGACCTCGAAGACCACGCCGTTCGCCTCGGAGGCCATGGTGGCCTTTTCGGTGATGACGGGCTTCACGATCACGTCGTAATGTTCTGCCTTGGCGCTCATTTCAGACGGGCCTCCAGGGCTTCGACACCGGCCTTGGTGAGGACCAGGGTGTCACGCTTCAGGATGTCGTAGACGTTGGCGCCCATCGAGGGGAGCACGTCCACGCCGGCGAGGTTGGCAGCGGCCTTGGTGAAGTTCTCGTTCAGCTCGGCGCCATCGATGATGAGCACCTTCTTCCAGCCGAGTTCTTTCACCTGCTTGGCGAGCAGCGAGGTCTTGGCTTCGGCCATCACGGCCTCGTCCAGCACCACCAGCTTGCCCTCTGCCGCCTTGGCGGAGAGTGCGTGCTTCAGGCCGAGCGCACGGATCTTCTTGGGAAGATCGTGGCCGTGGCTGCGCGGGGTCGGACCCTTGTAGATACCACCCTTGCGGAAGATCGGCGCGTTGCGGTCACCGTGGCGTGCGCCGCCGGTGCCCTTCTGGCGATAGATCTTCTTGGTCGAGTAGCTCGTCTCGGAGCGGGTCTTGACCTTGTGCGTACCGGCCTGCGCCTTGTTGCGCTGCCAGCGGACGACACGATGCAGGATGTCGGCGCGGGGCTCGAGGCCAAAGACCTCATCACCCAGATCGACCGACCCGGCCTTGCCGCCGTCCAGTTTGATCACGTCGAGTTTCATTCGTCACCGTCCTTCTTCTCGTCGGCTGCGGGGGCATCGCCCTCGTCGGCCTTGTCGGCTTCGATCGATGCTTCAGCCTCTTGCAGCGCAGCAGCTTCGGCGGCCGCAGCCTCCTCGGCCAGGCGCTTCTCTTCGGCTTCGGCCTCGGCGGCAGCAGCGGCGGCGGCTTCTTCAGCGGCCTTCGCGGCTTCCTCGGCGGCGGACTTCAGCGCGGCGGGAAGAATGGCGTTCTCGGGGAACGGCTTCTTCACCGCATCCTTGATCGTCACCCAGCCACCCTTGGAGCCCGGAACGGCGCCCTTGACCATGATCAGGCCACGGTCGCTGTCCGTGCGGACCACCTGAAGGTTCTGGGTGGTCACGCGGGCGGCGCCCATGTGACCGGCCATCTTCTTGCCCTTGAACACGCGGCCCGGGTCCTGACACTGGCCGGTGGAGCCGTGCGAACGGTGGGAGATCGACACACCGTGGGAGGCCCGCAGGCCACCGAAGTTGTGCCGCTTCATCGCACCGGCAAAGCCTTTACCGATCGAGGTGCCAGAGACATCGACGAACTGACCTTCAAAGTAGTGGTCGGCAGTGATTTCCTCGCCCACTTCGATCAAGTTCTCGGGGTCCACGCGGAACTCGGCCAGCTTGCGCTTGGGGGCCACCTTGGCCGCCGCGAATACACCGCGCATCGGCGCGGAGGTGCGCTTGGCCTTGGCCGTGCCAGCGCCGAGCTGAACGGCGGAGTAGCCGTCGGTCTCGGCGGTGCGCTTGGCCACCACCTGCAGGTTGTCGAGTTGCAGAACCGTCACCGGGATCTGCTTGCCATCTTCCATGAAGAGCCGGGTCATGCCGACCTTCTTTGCGATCACTCCAGAGCGCAACATACCAATGCCCTCCCTTAGACCGAGATCTGAACGTCCACGCCGGCGGCGAGGTCGAGCTTCATGAGCGCGTCCACGGTCTGCGGGGTGGGGTCGATGATGTCGAGCAGACGCTTATGGGTGCGGATCTCCCACTGGTCACGGCTCTTCTTGTCGATGTGCGGGCCGCGCAGAACGGTGAACTTCTCGATCTTGTTCGGCAGCGGGATGGGCCCGCGCACCTGCGCGCCGGTCCGCTTGGCGGTGTTGACGATTTCCTGGGTGCTGGCGTCCAGCACGCGGTAATCGAACGCCTTCAGGCGGATACGGATATTCTGGCTTTGAATGGCCATTTTTGCGTTCCTTTACGATTGAGAGGAGGGGCGAAAGACCCGCCCCTCTTCGAACCGGTTTCAAGTATTGCCGGCGGCCCAAACCGCCGGCGCTCTTATCTGATCGTCGAGATCACTCGATGATCTTGGAGACGACGCCTGCGCCGACGGTGCGGCCGCCTTCGCGGATGGCGAAGCGGAGGCCGTCTTCCATGGCGATCGGGGCGATCAGCTCAACGGTGAACGACACG